>NZ_JBIAVJ010000002.1:433981-515740 GCF_042894025.1 Streptomyces sp. NPDC001549 | reverse complement strand
AAGCCTTTCAGCGCCGATGGTACTGCAGGGGGGACCCTGTGGGAGAGTAGGACGCCGCCGAACAATCATTGCGGAAGCCCCGCACCAGCCCTTACAGGGCTCGGTGCGGGGCTTTTCTGCGTTCACCCCACGGCGATGTTTACGTGGTCGTATACTGGGAGCATGTCTGATGCCATGATCCGCGTGCCGGCCGAGGTGAGAGACCGCCTGGCCGTCATCGCTGAGTCCCGCGGGACGTCCATCCGGTCTCTGGTGCAGGAGTTTGCCGAGACGACGCTGACCGCAGAGGAGCGGCGGGAGCGGGCGGAGCGGGCCCGGGCCTATATGGCCGAGCACTTCGGGGTGGACGTGACCGATGAGGAGAGTACGGCCATGGGCCGAAAGCTCCGTGAGGCCTTCGCGCGGCAGGAGGACGCGGCCGCGTGATCCAGCACCACCTCGTCCTGGACACGCCGTCCTTGCTTGCGCTGTCCGGGAATCGGCAGGTGTCCGCGCTGATTCACCATGCCCATCTCGATGCGGCGCGGTTGTGGGTGCCGGTCCTGTCGGTCCTTGAGGCCGACGTGGTTCTCGCGGGGATCGCCGAGCACATCGGCCAGCTCGACGTGATCCACATGCTCGACCTCGACTATCCGGCCGTCCTGGCTGTGGCACGGATGTGCCGCGACGGAGTGCCGGTCGGTGTCGCAGCCGCCGTCCATGCCGCACGTCACCTTCCCGAGTGGGGTTCGCAGGCGCTGGTTGCCACGGTCGAGCCGAAGGCCTATGAGGGGCAGGGAGTGGGCGTCTTCGATCTGAACCGCTGAGCCTTCGCTCCTCAGAGGCGGCCGGCGGCCTTCAGGGCCAGGTAGGCGTCCGCCAGGGACGGGGCCAGGGTGTCCGGGGTGGCGTCGACGACGTGGACGCCGTGGCGGGTGAGCTGGTCGGCCGTGCGGCGGCGCTGGGACTGGGTCTGGGTGCCGGCGGCGGCCTCGTAGACCGCGTCCACCGTGCCCCGTGAGCTTGTCATGGCTGCGACATGAGGGTCGGCGACCGAAGCCAGCAGGACCGTGTGGCGCTGCGTGAGGCGGGGGAGCACCGGGAGCAGGCCCTCTTCGATCGGGGCCGCGTCCAGGCTCGTCAGGAGGACCACCAGGGACCGGCGCGGGGCGTTGCGGAGGATGGTGGAGACCAGGGTCCTGGCGTCCGTCTCGACCAGCTCTGCTTCCAGCGGGGCCATCGCGTTGACGAACGACGGGAGGGTGTCGGCCGCCGAGCGGCCCTGGACCTGGGCGCGGGGGCGGCGGTCGTGGGCCAGGAGATCCACGCGGTCGCCGGCGCGGGTGGCCAGGGCTGCGAGGAGCAGGGCCGCGTCCATCGCGGAGTCCAGGCGGGGGGCGTCGCCGACGCGGCCCGCCGAGGTGCGGCCGGTGTCGAGGCAGATGAGGATGTGCCGGTCGCGTTCGGGGCGCCAGGTGCGGACGGCCACCTTGTTCTGGCGGGCCGTGGCGCGCCAGTCGATGGAGCGGGTGTCGTCGCCGGGGACGTAGTCGCGGAGGCTGTCGAACTCGGTGCCCTCGCCGCGGGTCAGGACGCTCGTACGGCCGTCCAGTTCGCGCAGGCGGGCCAGGCGGGACGGGAGGTGCTTGCGGCTGGTGAAGGGCGGCAGGACCCGGACGGTCCAGGGGGACACCTGGGAGCCCTGGCGGGCCCACAGGCCCAGTGGGCCGTAGGAGCGGATCGTGACGCGGTCGGCCCGGCGGTCGCCGCGGCGGGTGGGCAGCAGCCGGGTGGTCAGCCGGCGGCGTTCGCCCGCGGGGACGACCACCTCGTGGCGGGATGCGGCGGTCTCGGTGCCCGGGAGCCAGCTGCTCGGGGGCCAGGCGTCGCGGACGCGGGCCCGGAGCTTGCGGCGGCTGGGGTTGGTGACGGCGAGGTGGACCTCCGCCGGTTCGCCGAGGCGGACCGAGGTGTCTCCGGAGCGGGCCAGCACGAGGCCGCGTACGGGCGCCGCCAGGGCGCAGTCGAGCGCGCAGGCCAGTGCGATCGGGCCGTTGACCGCGAGCATTCCGGTCCAGCTCGGTTCGAGGAGGCCGACCGGGATGCTGCCGAGGGCCGCCAGCAGGGCGGCGCGTCCGGTGAGGGCCATCAGCGCGGTACGGGGACGTGGGAGAGGATCGCCGTGATGACGGCGTCGGCCGTGACTCCCTCCATCTCCGCTTCCGGGCGCAGCTGGACGCGGTGGCGCAGGGTCGGCAGGGCGAGGGCCTTGACGTCGTCGGGGGTGACGTAGTCGCGGCCGGTGAGCCAGGCCCAGGCGCGGGCGGTGGCCAGCAGGGCGGTCGCGCCGCGGGGGGAGACGCCGAGGGTGAGGGACGGCGATTCGCGGGTGGCGCGGCAGACGTCGACGACGTAGCCGGCGATCTCGGGGGAGACGGAGACCTTGGCGACGGCCTGGCGGGCGGCTTCGAGCTGGGCCGGGCCGGCGACCGGGCGGATGCCCGCGGCGTGCAGGTCGCGGGGGTTGAATCCGGCGGCGTGGCGGGTCAGGACCCCGATCTCGTCCGCGCGGGACGGGAGGGGGACGGTGAGCTTGAGGAGGAAGCGGTCGAGCTGGGCTTCGGGGAGGGGGTACGTGCCCTCGTACTCGACCGGGTTCATGGTGGCGGCGACGAGGAAGGGGTCGGGCAGCTTCCGCGGGGTGCCGTCGACGGTGACCTGGCGCTCCTCCATCGCTTCGAGGAGCGAGGACTGGGTCTTGGGCGGGGTGCGGTTGATCTCGTCCGCGAGGAGGAGGTTGGTGAAGACCGGGCCGTCCTGGAAGGAGAACTCGGCGGTGCGGGCGTCGTAGACGAGCGAGCCGGTGACATCGCTCGGCATCAGGTCCGGGGTGAACTGGACGCGCTTGGTGTCGAGTTCGAGGGAGGCGGCCAGGGCCCGCACGAGGAGGGTCTTGGCGACGCCGGGGACGCCTTCGAGGAGGACGTGGCCGCGGCACAGGAGCGCGACGACGAGTCCGGTGACGGCGGAGTCCTGACCGACCACGGCCTTGCCGATCTCGGTGCGGAGCGCTTCGAGGGAAGCGCGGGCGCTGTCCGCGGTCACTGCCGTGGACTCGGTGGCCGGGTACGTCATGACGTACGGACCTCTCTTTCGAGGGCGTCGAGGTGGTCGGCGAGCGCGACGAGTGCCGCGTCGTCGGAGGGGGTGGTGCCGAAGAGGAGGGCGGCCACGTCCCGGGGCTCGCCCGTCAGGCGGGCGGAGACGGCCGGGGCCAGTGCCGCGGGGTCGTGGGCCTGGGTGTGCGGTACGCCGACCAGTGCGGCGAGGCGTTCGCGGGTGGCGGCGCGCAGCACGGTGGCGGCGCGGTCGCGGGCGTCGGCCTTGCGGTAGAGGCGGGCGCGGCCTTCGGTGGCCTCGGAGGCGCGGATGGCGACGGGGAGCTTCTCGGTGACGAGGGGGCCCAGGCGCCGGGCGCGCCAGAGGGCGGCGAGGGCGGCGGCGACGAAGAGCTGGAGCAGGGCCCAGGACCAGCCGGCCGGGACGAGGTCGAGGAGGCTCTTGTCCTCGCCGGAGGGCGCGGTGTCGGGGTCGGAGTCCGCGAGGGACGGCAGGTACCAGACGAGGTCCGGGCGGGAGCCGAGGAGTTGGAGGGCGAGGGAGGCGTTGCCCTCGTCGGCGAGGGACTCGTTGAGCAGGATCGTCTCGGAGCCGAGGAGGACGGTGTCGCCGCCGGTGGGGCCGGTGGGGAGGACGAGGAGGGTGGGGTCGCCGCCGCTGGGGTAGCAGGCGGTGGCCCCGGGGAGGGCGGTGGTGTAGCGGAGGCCGCCGCCGGTGTCGGCGCGGCCGGCCGAGGTGGCGGCGGGCAGGGTGCAGCCGGGGTCGGGGCGGTCCGTGTCGGCGTCGCCCGCGGTGTGCACGCCGGGGGAGAGGTCGGTGAGGCTGTGGCTGCCGGGGGCGAGGAGGACGGTGCGGCCGCCGGAGAGGTCGATGGCCGAGCGGATGACGCCGCGCTGGGTGGCGCCGAGCCGGTCGGGGTCGGTGACCAGGAGGGTGGTGCGGGGGCCCGCGGCGTCGGCGGCCTCGCGGGCGGTGGTGACGACGCGGGTGGTGACGCCGCGTTCCTTCAGGAGCTCGGCGACGGCGCGGCTGCCGAAGGGGTCGGTGGTGCGGGGGTCGAGGTAGCCGTGGCGGGTGCCGGAGTTGAGGGCGGCCATGGCGATGGCGCCGGCCGCGAGGACGGCCACGGCGGTGAGGGCGCGGCGGATCTGGCGCAGGCGGCGGGTGCGCGAGTCGCCGGCTGCGGCGGGCGCGGGCGCGGGTGCGGGTGCGTTTGCGTGTGCGGGGTCATGGCCGGGGGTGCTGCCCCCGGACGCGAGCGCATCGAGCGCCGGCGGGGCCGGAGTTGCCGTCGGCGGGGCCGGATCGGTCGGGCCGGTCATGCGGTGGGTCCCGTCAGCAGCGGCTTTGCGCGGTCCAGGGTGAGGTCGAGGGCGCGCAGGCGGGCGTACGTGTCGGCGTCGGCGGTGCGGCCGCCGTAGGTGACGTCGTCGAAGGTACGGGCGGCGGCGCGGAGTTCCGCGGCGTGGCCGGGGAGGGAGACCGCGGCCTCGGCGGCGGCCTCGTCGGCGGTGCGTCCGGGGCGCGGGTCGAGCAGGGTGCGCTCCTCCAGGGAGCGGACGACGGCGCGCATGCGCTCCTGGACGGCTTCGGTCCAGCGGCCGGCGGCGGCGTGGGCGTCGGCGGCGGTGCGGTGGTCGGCGGCGCTGCGGGTGCCGTCGGCGAAGAGGACGCCGGCGCCGGTGGTGATCCGGCCGGGGGTGCCGAGGCGCCACCAGAGGGCGCCGACGGCGAGGATCACGAGGAGGAGGATCACGAGGAGGCCGAAGCCGCCTCCGGGGGTCGCCCCGGAGGCGGCGCCGAGCATGTCGTCGAGCCAGTCGAAGAACTTGCGCATGGCGCGGTCGAACAGGCTCGGGTCGTTCTCGTGGTACATCGGCTTGGACAGTTCGCGTTCGGCCGCTTCCCTGGCGGGTTCGCGCGGTGTCGTCACCGGTGGTGTCTCGGCGCTCGGCAGGAGCGCCGTGGCGCGGGTGATGAGGCCCCCCGTACTCATCATCTGTGCGTCAGCCTCCGGTCGTGCCGTAGTTCTCGAGGCCGGCGGCCCGGGCGAGCTCCAGGTCGAGTCCCTCGCGGCGGATGCGCTGGTCGACGTAGAGGAGCACGGTGACACCGGACTGGAACGGCATGACGATGGTCTGCGCGATGATCAGGCCGATCGCGGGGGCGATCAGTGCGCCCCAGCTGTTCATGCCGGTGCCGTCCGCCATGGCGTCGAGGCCACCGCTGAAGGCGAAGAGGCTGATGATCTGGAACGGGGCCACGATCATCCCCGAGATGAAGAAGGCGATGACGGCGGTGAGCAGCGTGATGCCGAAGATGCGCCACCAGGTGTCCTTGACGAGCTTCGAGGAGCGCGTGAAGGCCTTGAGGACGGTGCTCTTCTCCAGCATCAGGGCGGGCGAGGCCAGGGTGAACTTGATGCCCAGCCAGACCAGGAGCGGCAGCCACACGACGAAGCCGAGGACGGCGAGGCCGACGGAGTCGGCGAGGACGCCCGGCAGGATCAGGATGGCGCCGAGCAGGATGGCGCCGAGGGCCATCAGCAGGGTGAGCCCGATCAGGCGCAGCAGCTGGGGGCGGGCCTCGCGCCAGGCGTCGGAGACCGAGGAGTGCTGGCCGAGCACGGCGCGGCTGAAGACCATCGTGAGCATCGCGGTGACCACGATGGTCCCGAGGACCTGGATGAACTGGATCACCGCGGACGCGCCGAGGGTGCTGCCGAGCGAGTCGATGAGTTCTTCGGGGCCGGCGTTCGGGCCCGTGGCGAAGGCGAGGTCGTCCAGCATGAACTTCTGGACGATCACGCTGATCACCTGGACGACGGTGGCCACGACGAGGGTGATCGGCAGTACCGCGCGCCAGTGGGTGCGCATGGTGGCGACCGCGCCGTCGAGGATCTCGCCGAGGCCCAGGGGCCGCAGGGGGATCACTCCGGGCTTGGCGGCGGGGGGCTGGCCCCACTGGCCGGGACCGCCCGGGTAGCCGTGCTGGGGGCCGTACTGGCCCGTCTGAGGGGTGCCTGGCTGCCGGCCCCAGCCCGTGGTGGGCTGCGACTGCGGGGCCTCGGGCGTGGTGCCCGGGCTCGACCACTGACCGGGCGGCGGCTGCTCGGCGGACCACTTCGGGTCGCCGGCGGGCGGTGTGGGCTGTGCGGGCTGTTGCGCGCCGCTTTCGGTGCCCGGCCGCTCGCCGTCGGACGGAGAGGATCCGGGCGTAGCCCAGCCCGGAGAGTCGTTCATCGTCACTCCTTCATGTGCGCCTGCCGCGGCGGGGCGCTGGTCGCTGCCATCGTGCCACGTGGGGGGCCCGAACGGAGTAGGGGGTGGGCGGCGGATCGGGTGCGGTGGCGGGGCGGAAAGGGTCGGTCCGGGGCGATCCCGACCGGTCGGACGGTCCCGGGCGGTGCTGCGGGGTCTTCGCAGCCCGTACCTTCAATAGTCGCCCCGTTCGGGGGCAGACTGGTGGAGCTGATCTCGACGCAGGTCCGAGGGGCGATTTCCAGCCCTTTTGGCTGTGGGACAGCTCACCGCCGGGTAACGATTAGCTAATGGGATGATGTCAACCATGAAGGGACGCGTCCTTGTCGTCGACGACGACACCGCGCTGGCCGAGATGCTCGGCATTGTGCTGCGTGGAGAAGGTTTTGAGCCGTCGTTCGTAGCGGACGGTGACAAGGCACTTGCTGCCTTCCGGGAGGCGAAGCCGGACCTGGTGCTGCTTGACCTCATGCTGCCCGGGAGGGACGGCATAGAGGTGTGCCGCCTGATCCGGGCCGAGTCCGGCGTGCCGATCGTCATGCTCACCGCGAAGAGCGACACGGTCGATGTCGTCGTGGGTCTGGAGTCCGGGGCCGACGACTACATCGTGAAGCCGTTCAAGCCGAAGGAGCTGGTGGCCCGCATCCGGGCCCGTCTGCGCCGGTCGGAGGAGCCCGCGCCCGAGCAGCTGGCCATCGGTGACCTGGTCATCGACGTGGCCGGGCACTCGGTCAAGCGGGACGGTGCCTCGATTGCGCTGACCCCGCTCGAGTTCGACCTGCTGGTCGCGCTCGCGCGCAAGCCCTGGCAGGTGTTCACCCGTGAGGTGCTGCTGGAGCAGGTCTGGGGCTACCGGCACGCGGCGGACACCCGCCTGGTCAACGTGCATGTGCAGCGTCTGCGTTCCAAGGTCGAGAAGGATCCGGAGCGCCCCGAGATCGTCGTGACGGTGCGTGGTGTCGGCTACAAGGCCGGACCCAGCTGACGTGCAGTCCGGTACGTCCGGCGTGTCCGGCAGGGTTCCGGGCGGCTCCCGCGTGTGGAAACTGCGCTTCGGCCGGCTGTTCCGGGACCGGGCGTCGAGCAGCCGGGTACTGCGGCTGTTCGTACGCCTGGCGCGGCGGCCGCTGCTTCCGGCTGTCCGGTTGTGGCGGCGCAACATCCAGCTCCGGGTGGTCGCCGCCACCCTGCTGATCTCGCTCGCCGTGGTCCTCGCCCTGGGGTTCGTCGTCATCGCCCAGGTCAGCAAGGGTCTCCTCGAGGCCAAGGAGGAGGCGGCGCAGAGCCAGGCCGCGGGCGGGTTCGCGGTGGCGCAGGAGAAGGCCAACGCCCCGGCCACGGTGGACGGGCCCGACGCCATCGACAACAAGGTCGGCCGGGACGCCAGTACGTGGATGAACTCCCTGGTCAAGCAGTTGGCCAGTGGTGGCCAGACCGCCTTCGAGGTCGTCGCGCTCGGCGCGGGCACGGGCGATGAGGCGCTGCCCGGGACGCAGGGCGTCAAGGGCGCCCGGGCCTCCGGCAACGTGGACCCGACCGCCAGCGTCCCGCTGCCGCTGCGCCGGGCCGTCAACCGTGCCACCGGCGCCTTCAAGACCTTCTCCGAGATCCGGTACACCAGCGGGGACGGGGCGAAGGAGCCCGAGCCGGCGCTGGTCATCGGCAAGCGGCTCTCGGACATCAACGGCGACCCGTACGACCTGTACTACCTCTTCCCGCTCACGCAGGAGGAGGAGTCCCTCAACCTGATCAAGGTCACCATCGTGACCGCGGGCCTGTTCGTCGTCGTCCTGCTCTGCGGCATCGCCTGGCTCGTCGTACGCCAGGTGGTGAGCCCGGTCCGGATGGCCGCCGGGATCGCCGAGCGGCTCTCGGCCGGGCGGCTGCAGGAGCGGATGAAGGTCACCGGTGAGGACGACATCGCGCGCCTCGGCGAGGCCTTCAACAAGATGGCGCAGAACCTCCAGAACAAGATCCAGCAGCTGGAGGAGCTGTCCCGGATGCAGCGCCGCTTCGTCTCGGACGTCTCGCACGAGCTGCGCACCCCGCTGACGACGGTCCGGATGGCCGCCGACGTCATCCACGACGCCCGGGTCGACTTCGACCCGATCACCGCGCGCTCCGCCGAGCTGCTCGCCGGGCAGCTCGACCGGTTCGAGTCGCTCCTCGCCGACCTGCTGGAGATCAGCCGCTTCGACGCCGGGGCCGCGGCCCTGGAGGCCGAGCCCATCGACCTGCGTGACGTCGTCCGCCGGGTCATCGACGGCGCCGAGCCGCTCGCCGAGCACAAGGGCACCCGGATCCGGGTCCTGGGCGACACCCAGCCGGTCATCGCCGAGGCCGACGCCCGGCGGGTGGAGCGGGTGCTGCGCAATCTGGTCGTCAACGCAGTGGAGCACGGCGAGGGCCGCGACGTGGTGGTCCGGCTGGCGTCCGCGGGCGGGGCCGTCGCCGTCGCCGTACGGGACTACGGGGTCGGGCTGAAGCCCGGCGAGGCCACCCGCGTCTTCAACCGCTTCTGGCGGGCCGACCCGGCGCGGGCGCGCACGACCGGCGGGACCGGCCTCGGCCTGTCCATCGCCGTCGAGGACGCCCGGCTGCACGGAGGCTGGCTGCAGGCCTGGGGCGAGCCGGGCGGCGGCTCGCAGTTCCGTCTGACCCTGCCGCGCACGGCCGACGAGCCGCTGCGGGGCTCGCCCATCCCGCTGGAGCCCGAGGACTCCCGGGCCAACCGCGCCAACCGGGCCAGGGCCGCCGCCGAGGCAGCGGGCGGCGCGGCGGAGCGTACGCCCGCCGACGCGGGCGACCGCTCGTCGATACCGCCGCGCTCGCCCGTCGCCGGAGCGATGCCGGTGCCCGCCGACCCGACGGCCCTGCCGGGGAACGGGGCCCGGGTCGTGGCCCGCCCGGCCGAGCAGGCACAACAGGAGGACCGAGCCGATGGACGCTGAGCCCTTGGACGCACGGGCGGGGCGTGCGCGGGTGCGGCGCCGACGGCTGCGTGCCGTACGGGCGTACGCCTTCGGTGCGGCCGGGCTGCTGCTCGCGGGCTGCGCCTCCATGCCGGACCGGGGCGACATCCGCCCGGTGCAGGCCTCGCAGGGCGTGGATTCGCAGGTCCGGGTGTTCGGCGTACCGCCCGCGGACAAGGCCAGCCCGGCGGAGATCGTCGACGGCTTCCTGGAGGCGATGACCAGCGACGACCCGCAGCTGGAGACGGCCCGCAAGTACCTCACCGAGCCTGCCGCGAAGAACTGGAAGCCCGGCTCCGCCGTCACCGTGCTCTCCTCGGGCCTCAACCGGGTTCCGAACCGGGGCGAGAAGGACCCGGACGGGCCCCGCTGGAAGGTGACCGGCAAGAAGCTCGCGACCGTCGACGAGCACAGCGCGTACCAGCCGCAGACCGGGGCCAGGGAGTACGAGGAGTTCCTCCAGCTCGTCCAGAACGAGGACAAGCAGTGGCGGATCTCGACCCCGCCGAGCGGGCTCGTGCTGAGCGAGTCGGACTTCCAGCGCATTTACATGCCGGTCAACAAGTACTACTTCGCGGGCGGCACGCTCGTCGCCGATCCCGTCTACGTGCGTCAGCGCACCGACCCGGACTCGCGGATGGACCCGACCACGCAGACCGTCCAGTCGCTGCTGGCGGGGCCGTCCCGGTGGCTCGCCCCGGTCGTGGAGTCCAGCTTCCCCACCGGTACGGAACTGAGCCCGGGCACCAAGTCCCTTTCGTACGACGGGCAGAACACGCTGCGCGTGCCGCTCAACGAGAAGGCCGAGAACGTCGCGCAGCCGCAATGCAAGAAGATGGCCACCCAACTCCTGTACACGGTCAAGGATCTGACGGGCTCCCGGCTCGACCAGGTCGAACTGGTGCGGGCGGGCGGCAAGTCGACCTCGCTGTGTTCGGTGAGCGAGGTGAGCGCGGCCGCGATCGCGGGCCGGCCCAAGATCCCCGAGTTCCAGTACTTCGTCGACAACGAGAAGCGGCTGGTCCGGATGAAGCTGGACACGAGCAGCGAGGACCAGCAGGCCAAGCCCGAACCGGTGCCGGGGCCGCTGGCCACGCCGCCCGGGTTCAAGGTCAGGTCGGCGGCGGTCTCGCACGACGAGCGGCGCGCGGCCGTGGTCTCCGAGGACGAGCACGCGCTGTACGTCGTGGCGCTGGTCGGGAGCGGGGCGATGCCGCAGCCGATGCCGATCGGCAAGGGCGGCAAGGCGCCGATGCTGACCGCGCCGAGCTGGGACGCTTCGGGTGATCTGTGGGTTGCGGACCGCGATCCGCAGTCCCCGGGGCTGTGGCGGGTGCCCGGTGGTGCCGGAACGCCGGAGAAGGTGCAGGTGGCGGGGCTCGACGGCCGGAAGATCGCTTCGCTGAAGGCGTCCGCCGACGGGGCGCGGATCGCGCTGCTGGTGGAGCAGCCCGACGGCAACAAGGTCCTCTACGTCGGGCGGATCGAGCGGCCCGACGGCAAGAACGACTCCTCGGCGGTGTCGGTGCGCGAGCTGCGTCCGGCGGCCCCGCAGATGGTCGATGTGACGGCCATGAGCTGGGCGCCGCGCGGGCGGCTGCTCGTGGTGGGCCGGGAGAACGGCGGCGTGCAGCAGGCCCGCTACATGCTGGCCGACGGTTCGATGGTCGCTGCGAGTCTGCCCGGGGCCACCGGGCTGTCGGAGGTGGCGGTCGCGGCCACGGAGGACGAGGCGAAGCCGAAGCCGGTGGTCGCGTACTCGGAGGACGGGATCGTGTGGCTGCCGCCGGGGGCGCAGTGGCGCACGGTGGCGGCGGGCGGCCGGTCTCCGGTGTACCCGGGCTGACCTGCCCCGGCGCGGGTTGTCCACAGGGGGCGCGTGTGGCGGCCCCGTCCGTCAGTGTGGAGCCATGCGTGGGTGGTGGCAGGAGCTCGCCGGGCTGGTGCTGCCGGTCGACTGCGCCGGCTGCGGGGCGGTCCGGGTGCTGGTGTGCGCCGAGTGCCGGGATGCGCTGAGCGGGGCCGGGGAAGGGCCGGTGCGGCCGTCTCCGCGGCCCGCGGGGCTGCCGGTGGTGCGGGCCGCCGCCGTCTACGAGGGGGCCGTACGGAGCCTCCTGCTGGCGCACAAGGAGCGCGGGGCGCTGCCGCTGGCCGGGGTGCTCGGTGCTGCCCTGGCGGCGGCTGTCCTGGCGGGCGGTGCGGGCGGTTCCGGTGGTGCGGGCGGTGCGGGGGATGTGGTGCTGGTCCCGGTCCCGTCGGCGCGGCGGCAGGTCCGGGCGCGCGGGCACGATCCGGCGCGCAGGATCGCCCTCGCGGCCGCGGGGCGGTTGCGCCGGGCCGGTGTTCCCGCGCGCGTGGCGCCCGTACTGGGGCTGCGGCGGGCGGTGGCGGACCAGGCGGGGCTGGGGGCCCGGCAGCGCCGGGAGAACCTCACGGGGGCGCTGGGGGTGCGCGGGGGCGGGCGGCGGCTCACGGCCGGGGCGGCCCGGATCGTCCTCGTGGACGACCTGATCACCACGGGGGCGACGCTGGCGGAGGCGGCCCGGGCGGCGCGCGCCGCGGGGCTGGTGGCGGGCCCGGGGGCGGTGCTGGGGGCGGCGGTGGTGGCCGCGCCGGCGGACTCCTTCAGGCGGATCGAACGGGCGCCACGCGTTTGAGCAACTCGGACAGAACAAAAATCTTGTGAATAGATTTGGAACTGGCGGGGAAGGCCCATCGTTGCAGGTAGTAAGAGGGAACAGTCACCTGACTGGAAGTACATTCCGGTACCGGGTGCCGACAACCGCCATAGAGGGATATGTTCGGTTGTAAGGAACTCAGGAGACTGTCTCTCGACTCCGAAGTCGGTGGGGTGTTGATCTTGCCGATGGGGGAGGAGGAGGTGAAAGTCGCCAAGTCCGAGGCTCCGGCCTTCACCGGAGTCTGGTGCGAAAGGGAGACGCTTCGCCCCGTCGGGCGGAGCTATCCGGGAACGGAGTTCTGCGTGGACATCGTCGTCAAGGGCCGCAAGACCGAGGTGCCCGAGCGGTTCCGGAAGCACGTGGCCGAGAAGCTGAATCCGGAGCGGATCCAGAAGCTCGACGCCAAGGTGATCAGCTTGGACGTCGAGGTGTCCAAGGAGCACAACCCGCGCCAGGCCGACCGTTCCGACCGCGTGGAGATCACCCTGCGTTCGCGGGGCCCGGTGATCCGTGCCGAGGCCGCCGCCGCCGACGCGTACGCGGCGCTGGACCTCGCTCAGGACAAGCTGGAGGCCCGGCTGCGCAAGCAGCACGACAAGCGTTACACCCGCCGTGGCAACGGCCGGCTCTCGGCGGCGGAGGTCGCCGACGTGGTGCCGGGCGTCGCATCGCTGAACGGCAGCGGCCAGCCGGTGTCGGAGGAGAAGGCGGACGGGGTACCGATCACCCGGATCGGATCCCTCGAAGTGCAGGGCGAAGGCCCGCTCATCGTCCGCGAGAAGACCCACTCGGCCGCACCCATGTCGCTCGACCAGGCCCTGTACGAGATGGAACTGGTCGGCCACGACTTCTATCTGTTCGTCGACTCCGAGACGAAGTTGCCCAGTGTCGTCTACCGCCGTCACGCCTATGACTACGGCGTCATCCACGTGAACCCCGACGGTGCCTCCAGCTCGGAGGAGCCGCGGGGCGGCGCCGGTGGCGCGCTCGGCGGCTGAGGCCGGGGCCGAGGCCGAGCACATCTGTTCATCGCCCCCGCGCAGGCGCTCCGGCGCCTGTGCGGGGGCACCTGCATGACGGGTGTGCGACGGGTATGCGCCAGGTGGCTCACTTTTGGCCCCCGGGCCGCGGTGCGGGCATGGAATCATGGCGTGCAGTCAACCGGCTGCGGTGTGTGTCCGGTTGGCCCAGCAGCTGAGCACATGCAGGGGGAGGAACGATGGCGGACAGCTTCGGGCCGGTGCGCGGGGACGGCGGCGTCGATGGCTGCCTTGGGACGGACCCTTCGCAGGAGGCCGCCCGGGAGCCCATCAGGGTGCTCGTGGTCGACGACCACGCGCTCTTCCGGCGGGGACTGGAGATCGTCCTCGCGCAGGAGGAGGACATCCAGGTCGTGGGCGAGGCCGGGGACGGGGCGGAGGCTGTGGACAAGGCGGCCGACCTGCTTCCGGACATCGTGCTGATGGACGTGCGGATGCCCCGGCGCGGCGGGATCGAGGCGTGCACCTCGATCAAGGAGGTGGCCCCGTCCGCGAAGATCATCATGCTGACGATCAGTGACGAGGAGGCGGACCTCTACGACGCGATCAAGGCGGGCGCGACCGGGTACCTCCTGAAGGAGATCTCGACGGACGAGGTGGCCACGGCGATCCGGGCGGTGGCGGACGGCCAGTCGCAGATCAGCCCGTCGATGGCGTCGAAGCTGCTGACTGAGTTCAAGTCGATGATCCAGCGGACCGACGAGCGGCGGCTGGTGCCCGCGCCGCGGCTGACGGACCGGGAGCTGGAGGTCCTGAAACTGGTGGCCACCGGTATGAACAACCGTGATATCGCCAAGGAGTTGTTCATTTCCGAGAACACCGTGAAGAACCACGTCCGCAACATCCTGGAGAAGCTGCAGCTGCACTCCAGGATGGAGGCCGTGGTCTACGCGATGCGGGAAAAGATCCTCGAAATCCGCTAGCGCCCAGCGCCCAGCGCCCGGATCCTAGAGCGCGGCCAGTTCCGCGGTGACGGCCGCCGCTTCCGCGGGCGAGCTCGCGCGCTCGACGCGCACGTCCTCGCAGCCGACCCATTCCGCCGCCTCCCGCAGGGCCCGCGCCATCGGGACCGCGGCCCTCGGGGAGGTCAGCGAGAGCTGCCGGGCGACCAGCGTGCGGCCCTCGCGGGCCGGGTCGACGCGGCCCTGGAGCCGGCCGCCCGCCAGCAGCGGCATCGCGAAGTACCCGTGTATCCGCTTCGGCTTGGGCACGTACGCCTCCAGGCGGTGCGTGAAGCCGAAGATCCGCTCCGTCCGGGGACGGTCCCAGACCAGGGAGTCGAAGGGCGAGAGCAGCGTCGTGCGGTGGCGGCCCCGGGGGGCCTCCGCGAGAGCCGCCGGGTCCGCCCAGGCCGGCTTGGACCAGCCCTCCACCTCGACCGGTACCAGCCCGGAGTCCGCGACCACCGCGTCGAACTGCTCGCCCTTGAGGCGGTGGTAGTCCGCGATGTCGGCGCGGGTGCCGACACCCAGGGACCGGCCCGCCAGGGCGACCAGGCGGCGTACGCACTCGCGGTCGTCCAGGTCGTCGTGGAGCAGCGCGTCGGGAACGGCCCGCTCGGGGAGGTCGTAGACCCGCTTCCAGCCGCGGCGCTCGCTGCACACCACCTCGCCGGTGTCCAGCAGCCACTCCACCGCGATCTTGGTCTCGGACCACTCGAACCACTCGCCGCCGTTCTTGGCGCCTCCCAGCTCGGTGGAGGTCAGCGGGCCGTCCGCCTTCAGCCGGTCCAGGACCGCCCGCGTCGAGTGCTGCTTGTCCTGGAGGATGTGCCAACGGTGGCCGCGTGTCCGGTTGGCCCGGCGGCGGAACGCGAAATGCGGCCATTCCTCGATGGGCAGGATGCAGGCGGCGTGCGACCAGTACTCGAAGGCGTGCCGGTCCGACCAGTACGCCTGCTCCACGGTGCCCCGGCCCACCGCGCCCAGGCGCGCGTACGGGATCAGCTCGTGCGAGCGGGCCAGGACCGAGATGGTGTCCAGCTGTACGGCGCCCAGGTGGCGCAGGACCCCCCGGACCCCGCCACGCCGGTCGGGTGCCCCGAGGAAGCCCTGCGCGCGCAGGGCGATGCGCCGGGCGTCGCCGGCGGACAGGGAGAGCGAAGCGGTGCCCGAAGTCATCCCCGAAGACTAGGCCGTGCCACTGACAGCGGGCAGGTACGGCAGTCGCGAGGGCAGGCCCAGGTCGGAGGGGAGCAGGGCGCCGACCCAGCAGTCGCGGGAGGTGCCGCGCTGCTCGATGCCGGCCCGCAGGACTCCCTCGACCCGGAAGCCGGCCTTCTCGGCCACGGCGCGGGAGCCCGCGTTGCCCACCTCGGCGCGCCATTCCAGCCGTGCGGCGCCCAGCTCGGTGAAGGCCCAGCGGGCGACGGCCAGGACCGCCTCGGTCATGTAGCCCCGGCCGCGGTGTTCCTTGACCGCCCAGTAGCCGACCTCGTGGCTCGCGAGGTCCCCGGCGCCGCGGACGTGCACGCCGACGGCCGCGACCAGGGGGCCCTCGGCCCCCAGGCGTACGGCGAAGGGCATGGCCGTGCCCTCGCGCCAGCCGTTCGGCGCGATCTCGTTCACGAAGGCGTGCGCGTCCGCGTGCTCGTAAGGGGAGGGGACTGCCGTCCAGCGCTGGATGTCCGCGTCCTGTGCCGCGGCGTAGATCTCGGCCTCGTCCGCGGGGACGAGAGGCCGCAGTACCAATCGGTCCGTGCTGAGTGTCGTGGGCTCCATGAACGAATTCTGCTGCGGTGCCGGTATCCGGGGCGAACAATTTTCGGTGATCCCTCCGGGCGATGCGGCACCTTCGGTGTCCCCCGTACGTTCTCAATCCGGGCACCCGTGCCCCCATGGGAACGGCGGACCTCCCGACGCGGCCACGTCCTCGCTTACGATGGCCGTTGCGGTGGGGCCCACCTGCCGTGCCCGTGTACGTACAGTGCCCAGGCCCGACCGGCAAGGAGACAAACCTCGGTGTCCGTCTTCAACAAGCTCATGCGTGCAGGCGAAGGCAAGATCCTGCGCAAACTGCACCGCATCGCGGACCAGGTCAACTCCATCGAAGAGGACTTCGTCAACCTCTCCGACGCCGAGTTGCGTGCGCTCACGGACGAGTACAAGCAGCGTTTCCAGGACGGCGAGAGCCTGGACGACCTGCTGCCCGAGGCCTTCGCGACCGTCCGCGAGGCCGCCAAGCGCGTCCTCGGCCAGCGGCACTACGACGTCCAGATGATGGGCGGCGCGGCGCTGCACCTCGGCTACGTGGCCGAGATGAAGACCGGTGAGGGCAAGACCCTCGTCGGCACGCTGCCCGCGTACCTGAACGCGCTGTCCGGCAAGGGCGTCCACCTGATCACGGTGAACGACTACCTCGCCGAGCGCGACTCCGAGATGATGGGCCGGGTACACAAGTTCCTCGGCCTGGAGGTCGGCTGCATCCTGGCGAACATGTCGCCGGCGCAGCGCCGCGAGCAGTACGGCTGCGACATCACCTACGGCACGAACAACGAGTTCGGCTTCGACTACCTGCGCGACAACATGGCGTGGTCGTCGGACGAGCTCGTCCAGCGCGGCCACAACTTCGCCGTGGTCGACGAGGTCGACTCGATCCTCGTCGACGAGGCCCGTACCCCGCTGATCATCTCCGGCCCGGCCGACCAGGCCACGAAGTGGTACGGCGACTTCGCGAAGCTGGTGACCCGCCTGACCAAGGGCGAGGCCGGCCAGCCGCTGAAGGGCATCGAGGAGACCGGCGACTACGAGGTCGACGAGAAGAAGCGCACCGTCGCCATCCACGAGACCGGTGTCGCCAAGGTCGAGGACTGGCTCGGCATCGAGAACCTCTACGAGTCGGTGAACACCCCGCTCGTCGGTTACCTCAACAACGCGATCAAGGCCAAGGAACTCTTCAAGAACGACAAGGACTACGTCGTCATCGACGGCGAAGTCATGATCGTCGACGAGCACACCGGCCGTATCCTCGCCGGCCGCCGCTACAACGAGGGCATGCACCAGGCGATCGAGGCGAAGGAAGGGGTGGACATCAAGGACGAGAACCAGACCCTCGCCACGATCACCCTGCAGAACTTCTTCCGCCTCTACTCGAAGCTCTCCGGCATGACCGGTACGGCCATGACCGAGGCCGCCGAGTTCCACCAGATCTACAAGCTCGGTGTCGTGCCGATCCCGACCAACCGCGACATGGTCCGCAAGGACCAGCCGGACCTGATCTACCGGACCGAGGTCGCGAAGTTCGCCGCCGTCGTCGACGACATCGCGGAGAAGCACGAGAAGGGCCAGCCGATCCTCGTCGGTACGACGTCGGTCGAGAAGTCCGAGTACCTCTCCCAGCAGCTCTCCAAGCGCGGCATCCCGCACGAGGTGCTCAACGCCAAGCAGCACGACCGTGAGGCGACGATCGTCGCCCAGGCCGGCCGCCGGGGCGCGGTCACGGTCGCCACGAACATGGCCGGCCGTGGTACCGACATCAAGCTCGGCGGCAACCCGGACGACCTCGCCGAGGCCGAGCTGCGCCAGCAGGGCCTGGACCCGGAGGAGCACATCGAGGAGTGGGCGCACGCCCTCCCCGCGGCGCTCACCCGGGCCGAGGCCGCGGTGAAGGCGGAGTTCGAGGAGGTCAAGGAGCTCGGCGGGCTGTACGTGCTGGGCACCGAGCGTCACGAGTCGCGCCGTATCGACAACCAGCTGCGCGGCCGCTCCGGCCGACAGGGCGACCCGGGCGAGTCCCGCTTCTACCTGTCGCTGGGTGACGACCTGATGCGCCTGTTCAAGGCGCAGATGGTCGAGCGCGTCATGGCGATGGCGAACGTCCCCGACGACGTGCCGATCGAGAACAAGATGGTGACGCGCGCGATCGCGTCGGCCCAGTCGCAGGTGGAGACCCAGAACTTCGAGACGCGTAAGAACGTCCTGAAGTACGACGAGGTCCTCAACAACCAGCGTGAGGTCATCTACGGCGAGCGCCGCCGCGTCCTGGAGGGCGAGGACCTGCAGGAGCAGGTGCGCCACATGATGGACGACACCATCGACGCGTACATCGCGGCCGAGACGGTCGAGGGCTTCGCCGAGGAGTGGGACCTGGAGCGCCTGTGGGGTGCCTTCCGGCAGCTCTACCCGGTGAAGGTCACCATCGAGGAGCTGGAGGAGGCCGCGGGCGACCGCGCGGGCATCACCGCCGAGTTCATCGCGGAGTCCGTCAAGGACGACATCCACGAGCAGTACGAGACGCGCGAGAAGACGCTCGGCTCCGAGATCATGCGTGAGCTGGAGCGGCGCGTGGTCCTGTCGGTGCTCGACCGCAAGTGGCGTGAGCACCTGTACGAGATGGACTACCTGCAGGAGGGCATCGGCCTGCGGGCCATGGCCCAGAAGGACCCGCTGGTCGAGTACCAGCGCGAGGGCTTCGACATGTTCAACGCCATGCAGGAAGGCATCAAGGAGGAGTCCGTCGGCTACCTGTTCAACCTGGAGGTCCAGGTCGAGCAGCAGGTCGAGGAGCTTCCGGTGCAGGACGTGGCGCCGTCGCTGACGAAGGAGCCGGCGGGGGCGCGTCCGGAGATCCGGGCGAAGGGGCTGGACGCTCCGCAGCGGCCGGACCGGCTGCACTTCTCCGCTCCGACCGTGGACGGGGCGGGCGGTGTCATCGAGGGCGACTTCGATAGCGACGCTGCCGGTGGCGAGGGTGACGGGATGACGCGGGCGGAGCGGCGCAAGGCGCAGAAGGCCGCGGGCGGGCGTCGCCGGAAGAAGTAACCCGTTGCCGGGTTGAGCTGTCGGGCGGGGGCGGGCCCCCGGGGGGGGGGGGCCCCGCCCCGGGGGGTGGGGGGGGGGGGGCCGGGGGGGGGGCCCCCCCCCGGCCGCGTTGTGTGCGGGTGCGGCGCCGTTGCCGGGGCTCCGCCCCGGACCCCGCGCCTCAATCGCCGGCGGGGCTGGAGGGGGCGCGGCGCGGCCGGGTTGGGCTGGAGAGGGTGGGGAGCGGCCGGGCTGGGCTGGAGGGGGCGTGGCGGGGCCGGGTTGGGCCGGTGGCTGGGGATTCATGGGCGGGGGCCCTGGATTTCTACCGCTGCGCAGCGCCAGCGGAGGTCCGGGCCCTGTTCGAGGCGGAAGGCCATGGCGGTGAGGCGGTCGCCCGTGGCGATGCGGGCGAAGGCCTCGATGACTCCCGGGCCCGGGGTGAAGCGGCCGCACTGGCGGACGACCGGGCGGAGGCGGTCGCGGAGGGGGTCGGTGGGGGCCAGGGTGATCAGCTGCTGGTAGGCGGGGCCGATGGTGTGGCCGAGGAGCGAGTGGACCGGGCGCAGGCCGCTGACCACCGCGAGGAGGTGTTCGGCGAACCAGTGGTGCGGGCCGAGCCGCAGGGTGCGCGGGGGGCCGGCCGGGCGCCGCGGGTCTCGGCGCCCGGCGGGCCGGGTGCGGGTCCGGCCCGCGGGCCGCCGGCGGCTGCCGTCGTTGCCGGTCATCGTGCCGCGCATCGTGGTGTCCATCGCGAGCTGCCCCCGAACAGGCCGGGCCCGGCGTAGTACCGGGCGGTAACTTGATGGGGATCTTCTACGGCCGCCGCACACGCTCCGCAACCACGCCCGCTGCCCGCCCGGCCACCGGCCCGCTTCACCTATCCGGGTGGGCGGCGGCCGGTCCCCCGCCCCGGGCAGGGCCCGTGCGCGTACCCGGGTGGACGGCCGCGGCTCCCGGTCCGGCGCCCCGAAGGGGGACGGAGTCCATCACCCGCCCGGCCCCGGCCGAGTCGTATCCTGAGGGCGTTTCCGACTACCGAAAGCAGCCGGCCATGCGCGTGTACGTCCCCCTGACCCTCCCCGGGCTCGCCGAGGTGCACAAGGCGGGTGAGCTGGGCCCCGCTCCGCTGCTGGCGTACGCCGTCACTCCCGGGCTCCGCGAGTGGTACGTGTCGGACGACATCGAGGAGCTGGAGTACGCGGCCCTGAACCGGGCCGCGCTCGCCTCACTGCGGCTGGTCGCCGCGGACGCGGGCGCCCCGCGCCGGCGCGTCGTGGTCGCCCTCGACGTCGACGACAAGGCCGCCACCGCCGCCCCCGGGGCCGACGGGGCCGACGAGGCCGCTCTCGGCCGGGTGACCCTGGCCGCCGCCGTACGGCTCGCCGTGGCCGCCGCCGTGCACGTGGACGCCGACGACGCCGACGAGGACGTGACCGCCGCCGTGCGGGCCCTGGAGGCCGCCGACGGCGGTGACAGGGACGCGCAGCACACCGTCGACGCCGCCGAGGACCACGAGCTGCTGTGGTTCGGCGTGCAGGAGATTCCGGGGCTGCTGAAGTGACCGACACGACCGCCGCGACCGCCGCGGCCGACGCCACCGCCGCCACCCGCCCGAACCACATCGTCTGGGACTGGAACGGGACGCTCCTCCACGACATCGACGCGGTCATAGCCGCGACCAACGCCTCCTTCGCCGAGCTCGGCTTCGCGCCGATCACCCTGGAGACCTACCGCGACCTGTACGTCGTACCGGTGCCGAAGTTCTACGAGCGCCTCATGGGACGGCTGCCCACCGAGGAGGAGTGGCTGGTCATGGACGACACCTTCCACCGCCACTACTGGGCCGCCGCCGAGGACGCCGGGCTGGCCGAAGGTGCCCGGGAGCTGCTCCGGGACTGGCAGCTGGACGGGCTCACCCAGTCCCTGCTGTCCCTCGCGCCCCACGACAAGCTCGTCCCCCTGGTCCGGCTCCACGGCATCGACCAGCACTTCCTGCGCGTCGACGGCCGGATCGGCCCCTCGCACACCTCCAAGGCGGGACACCTCGTACGCCACCTGGCCGCCCTGGACGGGACGGGTGTGACGGCGGACCGTACGGTCCTCATCGGAGATGCCGTGGACGACGCCCTGGCCGCCTCCCACGTGGGTGCCCGGGCGGTTCTCTACACGGGCGGCTCGCACAGCCGCAGCAGTCTGGAATCAGCCGGAGTGCCGGTCGTGGACAGCCTGGCCGAGGCCGTATGGACAGCTCGCGAGCTGGCCGGATAAGCACTGGACGGGCCGCTGCACGGACGGCCGGTCACGTCGCTGGCCAGAGTGTCAAAGTTCTACCCCAAGATTTGTACAGATGCAGCGAATGACGTCCTGGGGGTAGGTCGGGATAGCCTTGTACCCGTGATCAGCGCGATAGTCATCGGGGGCACTGGAGCCTCCGGCCTGCGCCCGGCGCACGACCGTGCCCGGGCCTTCGCTGATCCCCGCCACCGGGACCTCCGGCCGATCATGGCTCATTCCCTCCCGGTCGGCTCTCTCGACGGCATAGCGTCGATCCCGAACGGACACCCCGCCTCGCGGTGCTATGTCATTCCTTCCTTCACCTACGTCACGCAATGGCGCGCGACAGGAGCCAGAGGACATGCAGACCAAGCTGGACGAAGCAAAGGCCGAGCTGCTCACACGGGCGGCCCGGGTAGCTGAGCACAGCCCGGCCGGGGGGCTACTTCCGACTGGGTCCGAGCGGGGAGAGCGTCCAGATCAGGACACCGTTCTCTCCTACCTCCAGCGCTACTACCTGCACACGGCGCCCGAGGACCTCGCGGACCGGGACCCGGACGATGTGTTCGGAGCCGCACTCTCGCACTACCGGCTCGCCGAGAACCGGCCGCAGGGCACCGCGAACGTGCGCGTGCACACGCCCACGGTGGAGGAGAACGGCTGGACTTCCAGCCACTCCGTCGTCGAGGTCGTCACCGACGACATGCCCTTCCTCGTGGACTCCGTGACGAACGAGCTGTCCCGCCAGGGCCGCGGCATCCACGTCGTGATCCACCCGCAGGTCGTCGTCCGCCGTGACGTCACCGGCAAGCTGATCGAGATCCTCGGTCCCGACTGCGACGCCCACGGTCCCCGCACGGCGCGCCCCCACGACTCCCTCGTCGAGTCCTGGATCCACGTCGAGATCGACCGCGAGACCGACCGCGCCGACCTCAAGCAGATCAACGCCGACCTGCTGCGCGTCCTGTCCGACGTACGGGAGTCCGTCGAGGACTGGGAGAAGATGCGCGACACCGCGCTGCGCATCGCCGAGGGCCTGCCCGAGGAGCACACCGCCCCCGACCTGCGCGAGTACGAGCTCGAAGAGGCCCGTGAGCTGCTGCGCTGGCTCGCCGACGACCACTTCACCTTCCTCGGCTACCGCGAGTACAACCTCGTCGACGGCGACTCCCTGGCCGCCGTGCCCGGCACCGGCCTCGGCATCCTGCGCTCCGACCCGCACCACAGCGGCAAGGACGACGGCCACCCGGTCTCCCCGTCCTTCAACCGGCTGCCGGCCGACGCCCGCGCCAAGGCCCGCGAGCACCGCCTGCTGGTGCTGACCAAGGCCAACAGCCGCTCCACCGTGCACCGCCCCTCGTACCTCGACTACGTGGGCGTCAAGAAGTTCGACGCCGACGGCAACGTCGTCGGCGAGCGCCGCTTCCTCGGCCTGTTCTCCTCCGCCGCGTACACCGAGTCCGTGCGCCGCGTCCCGGTCATCCGCCGCAAGGTCGTCGAGGTCCTCGACGGTGCCGGCTTCGCGCCGAGCAGCCACGACGGCCGCGACCTGCTGCAGATCCTGGAGACGTACCCGCGCGACGAGCTGTTCCAGACCCCGGTCGACCAGCTCCAGGCCATCGTCACCTCCGTCCTGTACCTCCAGGAACGCCGCCGGCTGCGGCTGTACCTGCGCCAGGACGAGTACGGCCGCTACTACTCGGCGCTCGTCTACCTGCCCCGCGACCGGTTCACCACCGGGGTGCGGCTGCGCCTGATGGACATCCTCCGCGAGGAGCTCGGCGGCATCAGCGTCGACTTCACCGCGTGGAACACCGAGTCGATCCTCTCCCGCATCCACTTCGTCGTCCGCGTCCCGCAGGGCACCGAGCTGCCCGCGCTGACCGACTCCGACGTCGAGCGCCTCGAGGGCCGTCTCGTCGAGGCCGCCCGCTCCTGGGCCGACGGCTTCCAGGAGGCGCTGATCGCCGAGTGCGGCGAGGAGCGCGCGGCCGAGCTGCTGCGCCGCTACGGCACCTCCTTCGCCGAGGGCTACAAGGCCGACCACTCGCCGCGCGCGGCCGTCGCCGACCTGGTCCACCTGGAGCGGCTCGCCGCCAGCGACCGCCAGTTCGCGCTCTCGCTCTACGAGCCCGTCGGCGCGGGCCCCGGCGAGCGCCGGTTCAAGATCTTCCGTACCGGCGACCAGGTCTCGCTCTCCGCGGTCCTGCCGGTGCTGCAGCGCCTGGGCGTCGAGGTCACCGACGAGCGCCCGTACGAGCTGCGCCGCTCCGACCGGGTCAGCGCCTGGATCTACGACTTCGGTCTGCGGATGCCCGTCTCCGGCAACGGGGACAACTACCTCGGCGACGACGCCCGCGAGCGCTTCCAGGACGCCTTCGCCGCGGTCTGGCAGGGCGACGCGGAGAACGACAACTTCAACGCCCTGGTGCTGAGTGCCGGGCTCACCTGGCGGCAGGCCGTCGTCCTGCGCGCGTACGCCAAGTACCTGCGCCAGGCCGGCTCCACCTTCAGCCAGGACTACATGGAGGACACCCTCCGCAACAACGTCCACACCACCCGACTGCTGGTCTCGCTCTTCGAGGCCCGGATGGCGCCCGTGCGCCAGACCGCCGGCAGCGAGCTCGTGGACGCCATGCTGGAGGAGCTCGACGGGGCCCTGGACCAGGTCGCCTCGCTCGACGAGGACCGCATCCTGCGGGCCTTCCTCACCCTCATCAAGGCCACGCTGCGCACGAACTTCTTCCAGCTCAACGGCGTGGGCGAGCAGCACTCGTACGTGTCGATGAAGTTCGATCCGCAGGCCATCCCGGACCTGCCGGCCCCGCGTCCGGCCTTCGAGATCTGGGTCTACTCCCCGCGCGTCGAGGGCGTCCACCTGCGCTTCGGCAAGGTCGCCCGAGGCGGCCTGCGCTGGTCCGACCGCCGCGAGGACTTCCGTACGGAGATCCTCGGCCTGGTCAAGGCGCAGATGGTCAAGAACACCGTGATCGTGCCGGTCGGCGCCAAGGGCGGCTTCGTCGCGAAGAACCTCCCCGACCCGTCGGTGGACCGCGACGCCTGGCTCGCCGAGGGCATCGCCTCGTACAAGATCTTCATCTCGGCGCTGCTCGACATCACCGACAACATGGTCGCCGGTGAGGTCCTGCCCCCGAAGGGCGTGGTCCGCCACGACGAGGACGACACCTACCTCGTCGTCGCCGCCGACAAGGGCACCGCGACCTTCTCCGACATCGCCAACGGAGTGGCCGAGTCCTACGGATTCTGGCTCGGCGACGCCTTCGCGTCGGGCGGCTCGGCCGGCTACGACCACAAGGGCATGGGCATCACCGCCCGCGGCGCGTGGGAGTCCGTCAAGCGGCACTTCCGCGAGCTGGGCCACGACACCCAGACCGAGGACTTCACCGTCGTCGGCGTCGGTGACATGTCCGGCGACGTGTTCGGCAACGGCATGCTGCTCTCCGAGCACATCCGCCTGGTCGCCGCCTTCGACCACCGGCACATCTTCATCGACCCGAACCCGGACGCGGCCACCTCCTACGCCGAGCGCCGGCGCCTGTTCGAGCTGCCGCGCTCCTCGTGGGCCGACTACGACACCTCGCTGATCTCGGCGGGCGGTGGCATCCACCCGCGTTCCGCGAAGGCCGTCCCGATCACCGCGCAGGTCCGTGAGGCCCTCGGCATCGAGGCGGGCGTCACCAAGATGACCCCCGCCGACCTGATGAAGGCGATCCTGCAGTCCCCCGTGGACCTGCTGTGGAACGGCGGCATCGGTACGTACGTCAAGGCCACCGCCGAGACGCACGCGGACGTCGGCGACAAGGCCAACGACGCCATCCGCGTCAACGGCTCCGACGTGCGGGCCAAGGTCATCGGCGAGGGCGGCAACCTGGGTCTGACCCAGCTCGGCCGGATCGAGTTCGCCCGCACCGGTGCGGGCGGCGAGGGCGGCAAGGTCAACACCGACGCCATCGACAACAGCGCGGGCGTGGACACCTCCGACCACGAGGTGAACATCAAGATCCTGCTCAACGCGGTCGTCACGGACGGCGACATGACGGTCAAGCAGCGCAACAAGCTGCTCGCCCAGATGACCGACGAGGTCGGCCACCTGGTGCTGCGCAACAACTACGCGCAGAACACCGCCCTGGCCAACGGCGCGGCCCAGGCCCCGAGCCTGCTCCACGCCCAGCAGCGCTACATGCGCCGGCTGGAGCGCGACGGGCTCCTCGACCGGGCGCTGGAGTTCCTGCCCACCGACCGGCAGATCCGCGAGCTGCTGGGCAGCGGCAGGGGCCTGACCCAGCCGGAGCTGGCCGTGCTGTTCGCCTACACCAAGATCACGGTGGCGGACGAGCTCATCGCCACCGAGCTGCCAGACGACCCGTACCTGCGCCGCCTGCTCTTCGCGTACTTCCCGGCCGCCCTGGCCGAGCGGCTCACCGAGCAGATCGACACGCACGCGCTGCGCCGGGAGATCATCACCACCATCCTGGTCAACGACACCGTCAACACCGGCGGTTCGACCTTCCTGCACCGCCTGCGCGAGGAGAGCGGGGCCTCCACGGAGGAGATCGTCCGCGCGCAGCTCGCGGCCCGCGAGATCTTCGGCCTGGCCGACGTGTGGGACGCGGTGGAGGCGCTCGACAACAAGGTCGCCGCCGACGTCCAGACCCGGGTGCGGCTGCACTCGCGGCGCCTGGTCGAGCGCGGTACCCGCTGGCTGCTGAACAACCGGCCGCAGCCGCTCCAGATCACCGAGACCATCGCCTTCTTCGAGGAGCGCGTGGGCCAGGTCTGGGCCGAGCTGCCGAAGCTGGTGCGCGGCGCCGACCTGGAGTGGTACCAGTCGATCCTGGACGAGCTGACGGGTGAGGGCGTCCCGGAGGAACTGGCCGCCAAGGTGGCCGGCTTCTCCTCCGCCTTCCCGGCGCTGGACATCGTCGCGATCGCGGACCGCACGGGTGTGGACCCGCTGGAAGTCGCCGAGGTGTACTACGACCTCGCCGACCGCCTGGCCATCACCCAGCTGATGGACCGGATCATCGAGCTGCCGCGGTCCGACCGCTGGCAGTCGATGGCCCGCGCCTCCATCCGCGAGGACCTGTTCGCGGCGCACGCGGCGCTGACCGCGGACGTGCTGTCGGTGGGCAACGGCACTTCGACTCCCGAGGAGCGCTTCAAGGCGTGGGAGGAGAAGAACACGGCCATCATCGGGCGGGCGCGGACGACTCTGGACGAGATCCAGGGGTCGGACGACTTCGACCTGGCGAACCTGTCGGTGGCGATGCGGACGATGCGGTCGCTGTTGCGCGTGCACAGCTGATCGCGGTCTCGTACGGAACGGGCCGGGCCCGGGACCTTTGTGGTCCCGGGCCCGGCCCGTTGCCGTTGCCGGTGTGCGCTGTCTGTCGGGTGCGGCGCCGTTGCCGGGGCCGCTGCCCCCGGGCCCCCGCGCCTCACACTCCCCCAGCTACCGCTGGGAGGTGCCCCCTGGCGGGGCTGGAGGTGCAGGCGGGGTTGGAGCGGTCGGCGGGGCTGGAGGTGCCGGCGGGGGTGGAGTTGGTGGCCGTTGTGGAGAGGGTCCACAGGTGTGCGGCCGCTTCGGGGTCGATGGCGTACTCCCGGACCCCGCCGTCGTCCATCGGCTCGGAGGAGGCGGCGATGCGCGCGATGTCGCAGTCCTCCAGGTAGAGGCCCCCGCGACCGCGAAGGAGTGGCGACGTGGCTGCCCAGAGGCCGGTGGCGGCGCCCTGGGAGGGGGTCTTGAAGCCGGCGCCGATCACGTTTCCGTACGCGTCCACCCATCCGCGGTCGATCTGTTCCCGGAGGGTCATCTCCCGCTGCAGGCCCGTGATGATCTTGCCCGGGTGGAGGGCGAACGCCCGGACGCCGTCACCCCGTCCGAGAGCGTCGAGGTGCACGGCGAACAGGGAGTTGGCGGTCTTGGACTGGCCGTAGGCCAGCCACTTGTCGTAGCCGGTGCGGAAGTGCGGGTCGTGCCGGCGGATGCCGGTCAGGGCGTGCCCGGCGGAGCTGTTGACGACGACGCGCGCACCGTCGGCGGCTGCCAGCAGCGGGTACAGCTCGCAGGTGAGCGTGAAGTGTCCGAAGTGGTTGGTGGCGAGCTGGCTCTCCCAGCCGGGTCCGACGCGTCGCTCGGGGGTGGCCATGACACCGGCGACGGCCATGAGCAGGTCGAGCCTGTCGACGCAGGCGCTGATCCGGGCGGCGGCGGCGCGCACGCTGTCGAGGTCGGCCAGGTCCATGGGGACCACCTCGCAGCCGGGCAGGTCCCCGAGGGCGGTGCGGGCGGTCCCGGGCCGGCGTGCCGGGACGATGACCCGGGCCCCGGCGGCGGCCAGGCTCCGTGTGGTTTCCAGACCGAGCCCGGAGTAGCCCCCGGTCACGACGGCGGTGACGCCGGACAGGTCGAGGCCCGCCATGACGTCCTCGGCGGTGCTGGTGTGGGAGAAGGGTGAGCCGAGCGGCTGCTGATCCGTGGTCATGGCGACGACGCTAGGATCTCGAGTGAGGTCTAGATCAAGTCCTAGGCTGGCCCCATGGAGACCACCGGGACCCGCACGGAGACCCTCGGCATCGGCGAGGTGGCCGAGCGGACCGGACTCGGCGTGCACGCACTGCGCTTCTACGAGCGGGAGGGCCTGCTGGTCGGGCCGGTCGCGCGCACCTCGGGCGGCCGGCGGCGATACGCCCCGGTCGATGTCGAGTGGTTGTCGATCTGCGTCAGGCTGCGCGAATCCGGGATGCCCCTCGCCGACCTCAAGCGGTTCGCGAAGCTGGTGCGGCACGGTCCGGGCAACGAGGCCGAACGCCTGCGGCTCCTCGACGTGCATCGGCAGCGCGTCGAGGAGCAGATCCGGGCGCTCCAGGAGTGCCGTTCGGTCATCGCCCGGAAGGTCGACGTCTACGCCGAGCACCTCGCCCGCGGCGCGGCCGGCGGTCTCTGGGACCCGACGTCGACGTCACGGCCGGACCGGCCTAGCGGCGGGTGAAGGCCTCGTAGGCGGCGCAGACCTCCGACGAGGGGCCGTCCATGCGGAGGACTCCGGCCTCCAGCCAGATCGCGCGGTCGCAGGTCTCGCGGACCGTGTTGATGCCGTGGCTGACGAGGAAGACGGTGCCGGCGTGCTCGCGGAGTTCCTCGATGCGGGCCTGGCTGCGGCGCTGGAAGGCGGCGTCGCCGGTGGCCAGGGCCTCGTCGATCATCAGGACGTCGTGGTCCTTGGCGGCGGCGATGGAGAACCGCAGCCGGGCGCCCATGCCGGAGGAGTACGTCCGCATGGGCAGGGAGATGAAGTCGCCCTTCTCGTTGATGCCGGAGAAGTCGACGATGTCCTGGTAGCGCTCGCGGATCTGCTGCTTGGACATGCCCATCGCGAGGCCGCCGAGGACGACGTTGCGCTCGCCCGTCAGGTCGTTCATCAGCGCGGCGTTCACGCCGAGCAGGGACGGCTGGCCGTGCGAGTAGATCCGGCCGCGGGCCACCGGCTGGAGGCCGGCGATGGCGGCCAGCAGGGTGGACTTGCCCGAACCGTTGGAGCCGATGAGACCGATGGCCTCGCCCTTGTACGCGGTGAAGGTGACGCCCTTGACGGCGTGCACCTCCTTGATGCCGGGGGACGGCTTGCGGGAGAAGACCCGGCTGAGCGCCGCGGTGGCTCCGCCCTTGCGGGCGCCGGCGCCGTGGACCTTGTAGATCACGTGGACCCCGTCGGCGATGACGGTCGGTACCCGGGTGTCGGTCTTCGTCGCGGTGTCAGCCACGTCCGTACTCCTCTTCTGCCTTCCAGAACCAGATGAAGCCGCCGACGCCGGCGAGCAGGGCCCAGCCGATGGCCAGGGGCCATGCGTGGGGCGGGAGCGAGTGCGCCTGGAAGCTGTCGATCAGCGCGAAACGCATCAGGTCGATGTAGACGGCGGCGGGGTTGAGCTTGAGCAGCATCAGCAGCCAGTGGTGCGGCAGGTGGTCCGACTTGAGCATCTGGTCGATGGACCACATGACGCCCGAGGAGTACATCCAGGTGCGCAGGACGAAGGGCATCAGCTGGCTGACGTCCGGGCTCTTGCTGCCGATGCGCGCCATGACCATCGCGCAGCCGGCGGCGAAGACGGCCGTCAGCAGCAGGGCCGGGACGGCCAGGAACCAGGACCAGGCGGGCCGCTGGCCGAAGGCCAGCAGCAGGACGACCAGGGCGCCCATGGTGACGAGCAGCTGCTGGAAGAGCTGGACGACGGTGGAGATGGGCAGGCTGACGCGCGGGAAGTGCAGGGCGCGGACCAGGCCGCGGTTGCTGTGGACGGAGCGGGTGCCGGCGTTGATGGAGCTGCCGATGAAGTCCCAGACGAAGATGCCGGTGATCAGGAAGGGCACGTAGTCGGGCACGTCGTGGCTGGCCTTCATCACGATGCCGAAGATGAAGTAGTAGACGGCCGCGTTGAGGAGCGGGGTCACCAGGTGCCAGAGCTGGCCGAGCTTGGCGGTGCTGTAGGTGGCCTGCATACGGGCGGTCGCGTACGCGGTCACGAAGTGGCGGCGGTCCCAGAGTTCCGCGATGTAGCGGGGGAGCGCGGGGCGGGCGCCGCTGAGGGTGAGGCCGTGGGCGGCGGCGAGTCGCGCGAGTTCCGCGGAGGGCGCGGACTCGGTCGTGGGTGCGGTCGCGGTGGTCACAGGGTTCGCTTTCGACGGGGTCAGTACGTCACTGCCGAGGTCGGGACGGGTCCGTATCGTCGCTACGGCGAGGTTAGGGCGTGCCGCGTCGGAACGCAACCGTATCGTCGTGACGGGGCGCGGCTATGCTCTCTGCATGACCCCGGACCCCGCCGCCACCGCTTCCGCCCCCGCCCCCGCCCGGAGAGCCCCCGCCGGGGCCGCCGTCCTGCGCGCGGACGTGACCGAGGCGATCCGCGACGCCGTGGTGGAGGAACTGGCCGCGGTCGGCTTCTCGAAGATGTCCATCGAGGGCATCGCCCGGCGGGCGGGGGTCGGCAAGACCGCGGTCTACCGGCGGTGGAAGTCGAAGCTGCACCTGGTGCTGGACCTGGTGGGGGCCTTCGCGGTGGACGGCCTGCCGGTGCCCGCGACCGGCTCCTTGTACGGGGACGTACGGGCCCTGCTGGAGGTCGTGTCACACGTGCTGCGGCACCCGGTGGCCTCCGCGGTGATCCCCGACCTGCTCGTGGAGGCGGCGCGGAACCCGGAGATCGCCGAAGCGGTGCGCGGCGCGCTGCTCGACGGGCAGCGCCGCATGGCGGAGGGGATCGTCTCGGACGCGGTCGCCCGCGGCGAACTCCCGGCGGTCATCGACCCGGCCCACGCTCTCGACCTGCTGATCGGCCCGCTCTACTGGCGCCAGGTGGTCGTCCGGGACGCGGTGACCGGCAGCCACCTCGACGTCCTGGCCCACCAGGTGGTGGCGGGCCTGAAGGCGAGCTCCGGCCCCGGGGACTCCGGCCCCGGCGCATAGGGACGGCCTACGGCCGGACGGGGGCCAGGACCGGCGCCGGCGCGGGAGCCGCGGGGGTGGGACGGCGGTCCTCCAGGGGGATGACCGCCGGGATCGGGGTCGTCTGCCCGAGGAAGACCCGGCGCACCACGCGCTCCGCCGCGTGGCCGTCGTCGTGCGAGCAGAAGCGCGCGCGGAAGGCCGCCCGCAGCTGCGCGGAACGCGAGCCCTGCCAGTGGCCCGTGCTGAAGATGTCCACCAGCTCGTCCTCGGTCCGGGCGATCGCGCCCGGCGGGCACGACCGCAGGTCGAAGTACGTGCCCCGGGCCGCCTCGTACGCCTCCCAGTCGTCCGCGTGGATCACGATCGGCCGGTCCAGCGCCGCGTAGTCGAACATCAGGGACGAGTAGTCCGTCACCAGCGCGTCCGAGGCCAGGCAGAGCTCCTCCACCGAGGGGTGGGAGGAGACGTCGATCAGGCGCGGGTGCGTGTCCGGGGAGGGCGGGACGTCCGCGTACGTGAGGTGGGTGCGGGCCAGGATCGTGAAGCGCGGGCCCAGGTCCCGCAGCACCCGTTCGAAGTCCAGGTGGTCCGGGCGGCTGCGCCGGTAGTCGCGGTGCGTGGGCGCGTACAGGACGGCCGTCGAGCCCGCCGGGATGCCGAGGCGTTCACGCAGCTCCAGCACCTCGGCCGGGCCCGCCCGGTGGAAGATGTCGTTGCGCGGGTAGCCGTACTCCAGCGTCGTGTAGGTGGACGGGACGGCCTTCTCCCACACCAGGGTGGAGTGCCGGTTCGAGGAGAGCAGGTAGTCCCACTGGTCGGCGCCGCGCAGCAGGCCCGCGAAGTCCGCCGTCGGGGTGGCCGCCGGGCGGTCCTGGAGGTCGAGGCCCACGCGCTTGAGCGGGGTGCCGTGCTGGGTCTGGACGAGGATCTGGCCCGGGCGCTTGACCAGGATGCGGTCGAAGTTGACGTTCGTGACCAGGTAGGTGGCCCTGGCCAGTGCGGTCCAGTACGCCGCCGAGCCCGGGCGCAGCGCCGTCGTCTCGCGGGGCAGGGTCGAGGCGTGCTCCGGGTCGCAGATCCACGCCGTGCGCATCTGCGGCGCGAGCTCCCGCAGGGTGGCCTCGATCGCCGCCGGGTTGCAGGCGTAGCCGCCGTGCCAGTACGCGGAGAAGACCGCGAGCTCCGGGCGCAGGGGGAGGAGGCGCTGGGTCCGGTAGTGCAGGCGCAGGGCCGTTTCGCGCAGGCCCCGCCACAGGGCCGAGGCCGCGCGGCCCAGCGCCAGTCCGGCCGAGCGCAGCGCCGACAGCAGCCGGTAGGTGCGCCGGGTGCCCAGCCGCATCAGGGTGTGCCGGACCCGGTCGGTCCGCGACAGGGACAGCGGCAGGGCGCTGCTGCCGCCGGGGACGCGGTAGCGGCGCAGCAGGGCGCAGGCCCGGGCGAAGAACTCGGCCCGGGCGGCGCGCGGGAGGCGGCGCGGGTCGGCGTACAGGGCGCAGAAGTGCTCGGCCATCCGGCGGTGCAGGGCGGGGCGCCAGCGCTCCAGCTCGGGGCGGCCGGCGAGGTAGCCGAAGACCCGGTCGTACTGGTCGAAGATGTCGAGGTGGCGGCGGCTGGTGGTGGTCAGGATCGAGCCGGTGCGCCGCTGCCGGTAGTGGACGCAGACCCGGTCCAGGACGGCGACGGATTCCGCGGCCAGCAGGGCCGGGTAGGTCCAGGGGCTGTCCTCGTAGAAGCCGGGCGGGAATGCGAGGCCCTCGCGCTCCACGTACTCGCGGCGGTAGGCCTTGTTCCAGACCACCATCAGCATGCCGAGGAGGGCTGGGCGGTCGGCGAGCCGGAAGCTGGCCGGGCCCTCCTCGGACAGCCGGTGGGAGAGGCGGTTGCGCACGAGTTCGCCCGACCAGAAGGTGCGCGCGTAGTCGTAGACCAGGACATCGGGGGAGCCGGTGGCCTTCAGGCGGTCGGTGATGGCCTGCAGGGCGCCAGGGGCGAGGGTGTCGTCGCCGTCCAGGAAGATCAGATAGTCGCCGCCCGCCCGCGCCAGGCCCGCGTTGCGGGCCGGCCCCAGGCCCAGGTTGTGCGCCAGGTGGACGGCCGTCACCCGGGGGTCACGCGCCGCGTACTCGTCGATGATCGAACCGCAGGCGTCCGGAGAGGCGTCGTCGACCGCGATCAGCTCCAGATCCGGGTACGACTGCGTCAGGACCGAGTCCAGACTCTCCTGGAGGTAGGCCTGGACCTTGTACGCGGGCACGATGACGCTGAACCGGGGCACGGCACATCCAGGGGTCGGCGCGGGCATATGGCCCAGGAACCCCCGGCGTGGCGATCGGGTTACGCGGTGTGTGGCATTCGGATTACGCAGCGTCAACGGGGCACGTCACGTGCCGTGCGGAGGGGACGCTACTTGATCGCCCCGGCCGTCACCCCCGAGACGAACTGCCGCTGGAAGGCGAAGAAGACGACGAGCGGGACCGCCATCGACAGGAACGCGCCGGGCGCGAGCACGTCGATGTTGTTCCCGAACTGCCGTACCTGCTGCTGGAGCGCGACCGTGACCGGCGGGCTGGCCGAGTCCGCGAACACCAGCGCCACCAGCATGTCGTTCCACACCCACAGGAACTCGAAGATGGCGAGCGAGGCGATCGCCGGCCCGCCGAGCGGCAGCACCACCTGTGCGAACAGCCGCAGTTCACCCGCCCCGTCGAGACGGGCCGCCTCCAGCAGCTCGCGCGGGATCTCCGCGAAGAAGTTGCACAGCAGGAACACGGCGAAGGGCAGCCCGAAGGCGGTGTGGAAGAGGACCACGCCCGCCGTGGTCTCGAACAGCCCGATGGAGCCGAAGAGTTCGGAGACCGGGATCAGGGCCACCTGCACGGGGACCACGAGCAGCCCGACGACGAGGAGGAACAGCCAGTCCCGGCCGGGGAACTCCAGCCAGGCGAAGGCGTATCCGGCGAGGGAGCCCAGGCCCACGACCAGCAGGGTGGCCGGTACGGCGATCGCGAACGTGTTGAGGAGGGAGCCGGTGATGGTGTCGTTCGCCAGCAGCCGCTCGTAGTTGTCGGCCGTCAGCCGCGAGGGCGCCGTGAGCACCTGCCACCAGCCGCCGCTGTTGAGGTCGGTGGGGGAGACGAACGAGGAGAGCAGCAGCCCGAGCGTGGGCAGCAGCCAGAAGAGCGCCGCCACGACCAGGAAGACGCGCAGGGTGCCTGCGGCGAACTTGGCGGAGACGAGGGTGGCGTACGAGGGCTTGGCGCGCGGCGGCTCGGAACGCGGCGGCCGGGCGCGCGAGGGCCCCGCGGTCGCCGGCTCCGCCGCCGGGTCCGGCGTCACGTCGGAACGGCTCATCGGGACCCCTCCCTGCGCAGCCGACGGATGTTCACGAGCATCACCGGGATCACCAGCACCAGCAGCAGCACGGCGATGGCGCTGCCCAGCCCCGGGTCGGCGTCCGTGCCGAAGGAGGTCCGGTACAGCTGGAGCGCGAGCACGTTCGCGTCGTCCTGGACCGCACCCGGCGCGATCACGAAGACCAGGTCGAAGATCTTCATGACGTTGATGACGAGGGTGACGAGCACGACCGCCAGGACGGGCGCGAGCAGCGGGACGGTGATCCGCCGGAACACCTGCCACTCGTTCGCCCCGTCCACGCGCGCCGCCTCCAGCAGCTCACGCGGTACGGCGGCCAGCCCGGCCCCGATCAGCACCATCGCGAAACCGGCCCACATCCATACGTACGCCCCGATGACCGCCGGGGTGACGAGCGCCGGGCCGAGCCACTGCACCCCCGCGTACGCCTCCCGGAAATTGGCCGCGGGCAGCCGCAGCAGGGCCCCGTCGGCCTTCGCGGACAGGGTGAAGGTGCCGTCGGCGGCGGCCGTCGCCGTATCGACCACCCGGCCGTCCTTGACCGCCTCGATCCGCATCCCGGCGAAGCCCTGCTCGGTCGGGTCGACCACGTTCGCAGCCCCGCCCCCGCCCCGGGTGAAGTCCTGCCAGACGGTGCCGGTGACCTTCCCCGGCACGGCGTTGGACCTGCCGGCGGTACGGGTCCCGTCCGGCAGTGCCTCCGGGGCCACGCCGACCAGCGGGAGCAGCACCGGGGTACCCGCGCGGACGGGGTCGCGGGTGATGAAGGCGCCCCCGCCGGCGTCCGCGAGCGGCGAGTCCCGGCCCGGGCGGGCCTTGGGGAAGGCCGAGGACTCCGCGAAGGTGTCGTGGACCCCGACCCAGACCGCGTTGGCGACCCCGCGGTCGGGATCGTGGTCGTAGACGAGCCGGAAGATGATGCCCGCGGCCAGCATCGAGATCGCCATCGGCATGAAGACCAGCAGCTTGAACGCCGTCCCCCAGCGCACCCGTTCGGTGAGTACCGCGAAGATCAGGCCGAGGGCGGTGGCCGTGGCGGGGGCGAACACCACCCAGAGCGCCGTGTTCTTCAGGGCGGTGCGGATCGTGTCGTCGCTCAGGATCTCCCGGTAGTTGTCACCGCCGACGAAGGTGTCGCCGGAACGGTCGAAGAAGCTGCGGTAGAGGGAGTAGCCGATCGGGTGCACGACGAGCGCACCGAGCAGCACGAGCGCCGGGAGGAGGAACGCCGCCGCGATCAGCCGGCGGCGCCGGGCCTCCGCGGAGACGACGCCCTTGGCGGCGGGGGCGGCGGCGGGGGCGGGGGCGGGGGTAGGGGCAGGCGCAGCGGCAGGGGCCGGCACGGGATCAGTTCCCGTAGGCCTTGGCCGCGTCCGCCTCCAGTTTCGCCTGGGTGCCCGCCACGTCCGACGGGTTCGCCAGGAAGTCCTGGAGCGCCTTCCACTCACCCGCGCCCGGGGTCCCGCCGAAGGCCGCCGGGGCCTGGTCCGACATGTCGAAGCGGAAGTCGTCACCCGAGGCGATCAGCGCCTTGGCGATGTCCCGCTGGATGGCGTTCGGATAGGCACTCGGGTTCACCGCCCGGTTCGGGGAGACGAAGCCGCCCTGACGGGCGTGGATCTCCGCCGCGTCCGCCGAGGCCAGGAAGGTCAGCAGCGCCTGCGCCCCCTTCGACGGCTTCAGGGCGACCGCCACGTCACCGCCCGAGACCACCGGAGCCTTCTCACCGACCGCCGGGAAGGGGAAGACGAGGGCGTCCTCGCCCACCTTCGCCTCCGTCTGCGCGATGTTCACCGCCACGAAGTCGCCCTCGAAGACCATCGCGGCCGCCGGCCGGTCGCCGCCGGTGAAGGTCTGCGTCACCGACTTCGGGAACTCGGTGGCCAGCGCCCCGCTCACCCCGCCCGCCAGGAAGTCCTTGCGGCCGAACAGTTCGCCGAGCGTGGTCAGCGCCTGCTTGACGCTGTCGTCCGTCCACTTGATCTGGTGTTTGGCCAGCTGGTCGTACTTCTCCGGCCCGGCCTGGGAGAGGTAGATGTTCTCGAACCAGTCGGTGAGGGTCCAGCCGTCCGCACCCGCCACCGAGACGGCCGGGGTGCCCGAGGCGGACAGCGTGTCGGCCGCGGTGATCAGTTCCTTCCAGGTCTTCGGGGGCTTGACCCCCGCCGCCTCGAAGGCCTTCGCGTTGTACCAGATCAGCGACTTGTTGGCGGCCTTGTAGTACACGCCGTACTGGGTGTCCCCGACGGCGCCGAGCGTCCGCCAGCCCTTCGAGTAGTTCGCGTTGAGCTGGGCGGCTGCCTCCGGGCCCAGCGGCTGCACCCACTTGTTCTCCACCGCCGCCTTCAGCGCCCCGACCTGTGGGAGCAGCGCCACGTCCGGCGGCGCACCGCCCGCGATCTTCGCGCCGAGGAAGGTGACGATCGGGTCCTGGGCCGGAACGAAGGTGACGGAGGCACCCGTCCGCTTCTCGAACTCCTTCAGGACCTTGGTGAAGTTCTCCTGCTCCGGGCCCGTCCAGACCGCGGCGACCTCCAGCTTCTCGCCGGGCAGCTTCGGTAACTGCACCCGCGGTGCGGCCGTGCTGCCCTCGGGACCTTGCGGTTCCTCCGTCCCGCCGTCCCCGCATGCGGAGAGCGTGAGGGCGGCCGCCGCGGCGAGCGCCGTCCAGGTGAGTGTCGTGCGGCTCGTTCCGTGCCTTCGCATGGCTCTGCCCCCGATGCCCGTGATGTGTCCTGGACCACAAGGTCTACGCCGAGCCGTGCGCCCCCGCAATAGCGCCTCGCGGGGGAAGGGGGTGTCAGGGCGCGGGCGGGAACAGCACGGGTATCGCCGAGACCAGGTGTGAGGCCCGGTCCAGGGCGCTGGCCAGCAGTGCGAGGTCGGTGGGCCCGTTGCCCAGCTCACGTACCGGGCGGCGGGCCGGCGGATCACCCATCCGCTCCCACTCCACCGGGACCACGGTCGGCCGCTGGGTCGCCGTCCGGGGGATCCGGCCGGTGACCCGGCCCGCCTGGAAGGGGACCGTCCGGCCGTCGCCGAAGCGGAGCAGTCCGCGCCCCGGGCCCGGCTGGTCGGGTGCGTCGAGCTCCACGCGCAGGGTGGTCAGCCGGGCCAGCCCGGTGTCCGCCGTACGGTCCGGGCGGGCGCTGGTGGCCACCAGGTGCACGCCGAGCCGGGCGCCCTCGCGGGCCACCGCCTCCAGCGCCCGGACCACCGAGCCCGCGGCGGGGCGGCCCGTACTGCCCAGCCCCGGCGCGACCAGCGCGTCGAAGTCGTCCACGAGCACCACCAGACGGGGCAGCGGGCTGGGCCCGGCCGGATCGGTACGGGTGGCCGCGGCCCGCAGCCGCAGCGTGCCGGTGCGCTGGGGATCGAGGTCGCCGCGCTGCTCGCCCGGGGTGGGCCGGCGCGGCGAGACCATCCGGTCGGAGACCTCGCGCTGCGCGTGCCACTCGGCGAAGGACAGCTCCTCCAGCAGTTCGGAGCGGCGCTTGAGCTCCGCACCCAGGGCCTGCGCGAACTCCCGCATGCGCAGCGGATCGGAGGCGACCAGGTGGGCGCAGACGTGCGGGAGTTCGGTGCAGGGCAGCAGCCCGTCGCCGCGCTCGCCGCCGGCCCCGTCGAGGAGGAGCAGGCCGAGCCGGTCGGGCCGGGCGGCCGCGGACAGCGACGCGGCCACCGAGCGAAGCAGCTCGGTCCGCCCGCTCCCGGCGGGCCCCTCGATGAGCAGGTGCGGGCCGTCGTGGACGAGCTCGGTGCCGACGGGCCCGCGGCGGCCGCTGCCCAGCACGATCTCGGCGAGGCCGCCCATGCCCTGCCCCTGGTCGGTGGCGGCGGCCCAACGGGCCATCAGGGAGGCCGGGGTGGCCCGGGCCAGCCCCAGCTCGTCCAGCAGCCGCGCGGTGGCGGGCAGGGCGGCCGCGGTCGGCCGGTAGGGCTCGGCGGAGCCGCCCTCGGCGGTGCGCAGCGGGGCCAGGGCCCGGGCGAAGCGCTCGGCCCAGGCGGCGGAGACGGCGTCGGCGGTGGCGGTGCCCCCGGACGGGACCGGCCTGCCACCGCTGATCGTGAAGGTGCGTACGGCCGTGGCCACATCGCCGCTGAGCAGGGCGACCGCGCCGCAGTCCCGGAAGGCGGGGGAGCTCGCGCAGGCGGCCTCGTACGTCTCGGTGACCGGTGAGGCGGGGGTGGCGGCCGGGGCCTCGGCGAGCACCAGCACGTGGATCCCGGCGGCCGGGCCGTGCGAGGCGAGCCGGCCGGTGATGTCGCGCAGCGGGCCGGCTCCGGGATCGCCGTCGAGGACGACGAGCGTGTACGGGCCTTCGTACGCGTCGGCGGCCTGCCGGACCTGCCCGGGATCGGCGGCGGCCCAGTGCGTGCCGAGCGGACCCTCGTCGAGGCGCCGGGTCAGCTCACCCGTGCGGGCGGCGGCCTGGTCGCGGTCGTACGCGAGCAGCAGCCGGCAGTCCTGGCCGTGCGCGGGGCGTACGTGGGGCAGCCAGCCGAGCCAGCCCCAGTCGCGCCGCCGGTCGGCGAGGCCGCGCGCCCGGTCGGCGGAGATGAGCACGATCTCCAGCTGCCCCGGCGCGTGCAGTGCCGCGAGCTGTGCGACCACCCAGCGGGCGGCCCCGGCCAGCCGGGTCCGCGGGCCGGCGAGCCCGAGGGCGCCGACGGCGGGCAGGGGCACCCGGCTCCCGGCGCCGAGCCCCACGTCCAGGACGGCGGCGTGGCCGGACGTACGGGACCACAGGCGCTCGGTGGGGCCCATCGCGGCCAGCAGCACCGCGGCGGGATCGTCGGGGTCGGGCGGGGCGGCCACCGGTTCCTGCGGGGCCCCGGCGGGCTCCTCGCCGCGCACCCACTTGCGGGCCCAGGCGCCGAGGCCCTTCCGCCGCCCGGGGCCGGGGCTCGGCGGTGCGCCCTCCGGCCCGGCTTCGCGGGAAGCAGCGGGGGCGCCGGGGACGTCGGGGACGTCGGGGGCCTCGGGTGCGTCCGGCGCCGGCCCGGGTGCGGCCGGATCCGCCCCGGGGAGCGGGCCGGGAAGCGGGCCGTGGGCGACGGGCCGGGCGGAGACCGAGAGGTGCCCCTGGAGGTCCGGGGTCACCGGCAGCGCGGGAGCGCCCGCGGGGGCCAGCCGCAGGGTGGACTCGCCGACCCGCAGCAGCGCCCCCGGGGGCAGGGCGACGGGCTGCGCCCCCACCGGGGCGCCGTCCAGCGTGGTGCCGTTCGTCGAGTTCAGGTCGGCCACCGCGACCCGCCCGTCGGGGATGACCGTCACCGCGCAGTGCAGCCGGGAGACGTCGGGGTCGTCGAGCGGGACGTCGGCGTCGGAGGAGCGGCCCACCCGGATCTGCCCGCTGTGCAGCAGGTGCACCCCGCCCGCGTCGGGTCCGGCGACGACGTGCAGCTGGGCCGCGCCGAGGCCGTCCTCCGGCAGGACGTCCGGCACGGGCCCGTGCAGCGCCAGTACCGCGCCGTCCACGAGCGGCGGTTCGCCGAGCACCCGCCGCTGGAGGTCGAGGCGCTCGGAGCCGGCGTACAGCACGACCGTGCCCCCGGTGTCGGGCCCGCCGACGGTCGCCGCGAGCCCGGAGGCGACCGCGGCCAGCGCGGTGCCGACGGGTGCGGTGACGAGCACGTCACAGCTCGCGGGGGCGGTCGCGGTCTGGTGGCCGCTGCGCGACCCAAGGACGGTCAGCCGGATCTGCATCGCCGTCAGCGGTCCCTTCTGCGCGGTGCGCGGTGTATGCGCCCGGCAGGGGAATCCCGTGACATGACCGTCCGGTCGCCCCCCACCCGGCACGGACGCGTCGTCCGGTCAGGTCTGCCCGGAAGGCGGGGCTCCCGTCCCGTGCCGTCCGTACATGTGCATCCTCGCACCTGTCACGGACAACACGCCCGGCACCCGGCAACAAATGATCTTGATGTGCCGGGACCCGGACCGGCCCCCGGTCGGATCCGGCCACCAAGGCGGTGAAAGACGGGGAAAATCGCCTCCGGCATACCCCGCAAACATCACCCTCCGTACATATGTGCGGCAACCAACCTCCGCGGACCGGCGTCTTCCCGGGGGACACCCCCTAGAGTGGGCCGGAAAACCAATCAGCGGATCGACCACATCCGACGACAGCAGGGGAGCGCGAGACGTGCGGCCAGTCGGCAGCAAGTACCTGCTCGAGGAGCCGCTCGGGCGCGGCGCCACGGGCACTGTCTGGCGTGCCCGCCAGAGGGAGGCCGCCGGCGCGGAGGCGGCCGTCGCGGGGCAGCCCGGAGAGACCGTGGCCATCAAGGTCCTCAAGGAGGAGCTGGCCCAGGATCCCGACATCGTCATGCGCTTCCTGCGGGAGCGCTCGGTCCTGCTGCGCCTGACCCACCCCAACATCGTGCGCACCCGCGACCTCGTCGTCGAGGGCGATCTGCTGGCCCTGGTCATGGACCTGATCGACGGTCCGGACCTGCACCGGTACCTCCGCGAGAACGGCCCCTTCACGCCCGTCGCCGCGAGCCTGCTGACCGCCCAGATCGCCGACGCCCTCGCCGCCAGCCACGCCGACGGAGTGGTCCACCGCGACCTGAAGCCGGCCAACGTGCTGCTCGACGAGCGCGGCGGACAGATGAAGCCGATGCTCACCGACTTCGGCATCGCCCGCCTCGCCGACTCCCCGGGCCTCACCCGCACCCACGAGTTCGTCGGCACCCCGGCCTACGTCGCCCCCGAGTCCGCCGAGGGCCGCCCGCAGACCTCCGCCGTCGACATCTACGGCGCCGGCATCCTCCTGTACGAGCTGCTCACCGGCCGCCCGCCGTTCGCCGGCGGCACCGCGCTCGAAGTGCTCCACCGCCACCTCAGCGAGGACCCGCAGCGGCCCTCGACCGTCCCCGAGCCGCTGTGGACGGTCATCGAGCGCTGCCTGCGCAAGGAGCCGAACGAGCGTCCCAGTGCCGAGAGCCTCGCCCGCGGGCTGCGCGTGGTGGCCTCCGGCATCGGCGTGCACTCCTCGGCCGCCGAGGTGGAGGCCGCGCTCGGCGTGGGCGCGCTGCTCGCGCCCGACCCCTCGCCGGCCCCGGTCCCCGAGACCCCCGGCGCGCCCACGGGCGCGTACGACCCGAACGCCATGACGAGCGTCATGCCGCCGGTCGGCGCGGCCGACGCCACCTCGGTGCTGCCCATGGGGTCTCCCCGGCCCGGAGGGCCAGGGGAAACCGCGGGCCCCGGGGCCGACCCGACCTCGGTGATGCCCCCGGTGCAGCGGCCCGACTCGCCGCACCCGTGGCAGTCGCAGATGCAGGCCGCCCGCGACCGCAACGAGCAGACGCAGATCCAGTACCTCGACCCGAACGAGGACCCGCTGCGCCGCCGTCCGCACCGGCAGGCGCCTCCGCCGCCGCAGCACCGGCCCCAGCAGCAGCCGCCGCAGTACCGGCAGGGCCCGCCGCCCCCGCAGCAGCAGTACCAGCAGCCTCAGCAGCCGCAGTACCGCCAGCCTCAGCAGCCGCCTCAGCAGCAGTACGCGCCGCCCCCGCCGCCGCAGCACTACCAGCAGCAGCAGCCCCAGCCGTACCAGCAGCAGCCTCAGCCGCAGCAGCCCCAGTACCGCCAGCCCCAGCCGCAGCAGCAGCCCCCGCAGCCCCCGCCGCAGCAGCGGCCGGCTCCCCGGGAGCCGCGCGAGCCGCGCCGCCGCAGCGCCAACCCGGTGCGGATCCCCGGCCTCGGCTGCCTCAAGGGCTGCCTGGTGCTGATCCTGCTGTTCTTCGTGGCGGGCTGGCTCATCTGGGAGTTCAGCGGACTCCAGGAAGCGGTCGGCACCGGCAAGGGCTGGTGGGACCAGCTGTGGAGCTGGGGCACCGGCGTCGTCGACTGGGTCAGCGCCATAGGGGACTCCACGGGCTCCACCAAGCCCTGAGACGAGCCCTCGTAGCTCCGACTTCGTGGATTTGTCGACTTCTGGGACATGATTTCGCTCGCAGAAGTGAAGGTCGCCGCGAATCCGGACCCCTGCTGGCCTCCAATGCCCACCCGGCCGCGTAGCTTTGGTGCGTACGCCAGCCGCTGAGGGAGCAGTCGTGGCACGGAAGATCGGCAGCCGGTACACCGCGCACCAGATCCTGGGGCGCGGCAGCGCGGGCACGGTGTGGCTGGGCGAGGGGCCTGACGGGCCCGTCGCCGTCAAACTGCTGCGCGAGGACCTCGCGTCCGACCAGGAACTCGTCGGACGCTTCGTCCAGGAGCGCAGCGCGCTGCTCGGCCTGGAGCATCCGCACATCGTGTCCGTCCGCGACCTCGTCGTGGACGGGAACGACCTCGCCCTCGTCATGGACCTCGTCCGCGGTACGGACCTGCGCACGCGCCTCGACCGCGAACGGCGGCTCGCCCCCGAGGCGGCCGTGGCGATCGTCGCGGACGTCGCCGACGCGCTGGCCGCGGCGCACGCGGCCGGGGTCGTCCACCGGGACGTCAAGCCGGAGAACGTCCTGCTGGACATGCAGGGCCGGCTCGGCCCCGGCGGTTCGCACCCGGCGCTGCTGACCGACTTCGGCGTGGCCAAGCTGATCGACTCCCCGCGGCGGGCCTCCACGGGCCGCGCCTCGGCCCCGACGACCCGGATCATCGGCACCCCGGACTATCTGGCGCCGGAGATCGTCGAGGGCCTGCCCCCGCGGGCCGCGGTGGACATATACGCCCTGGCCACGGTCCTGTACGAGCTGCTGGCCGGCTTCACCCCCTTCGGCGGGGGCCACCCGGGCGCGGTCCTGCGGCGGCACGTGACGGAGACGGTGGTCCCGCTGCCGGGGATCCCCGACGAGCTGTGGCAGCTCATCGTGCAGTGCCTGGCCAAGGCCCCGGCCTCGCGGCTGCGGGCCTCGGAGCTGTCGGTCCGGCTGCGGGACCTGCTGCCGCTGCTGGCCGGGATGCCGCCGCTGGACGTGGACGAGCCGGACGACGCGGATCCGGACCCCGAGCCCTCGGAGGAACCGGCGGCCGACCCGGTCCGGCGGCGGGGCGTGGTCCCGCTGGTGCCGGGCTCGGCGACCGACTCCAACCGGGACACCCACACCTCGATGCGCGTGCCGGGTCCGGACGAGCTGGCGGGCGGGGCGCTGGGCACCGCCCGCGTCCCGCGCCCGGCGGGCGGCCACCGCCCCGGCTCGGCCCGCCACCGCGCGGAGGCGGCCCGCAAGCGCCGCCTGGTCCTCTCGGCATCGGCCCTGGGCCTGGCCGCGGCGATCGGTCTGGGCACGTGGCTGGCCGTCTCGGGCGACGAGGCCCCGCCGCAGGACAGCAAGCAGTCGGTCCCGCGGGTCCCGTAACGCCGTGCGGCGCCGCGGTCGGGGGCTCCGCCCCCGAACCCCCGCGCCTCAAACGCCGTCGAGGCTGGTTTTCAGCCTCGACGGCGTTTGAGGCGCGGGTCCGGGCGGAGCCCAGGGGGCTAGACCGAGGCCAGTTCCGGGTGCCAGCGCCGCGCCACCGCCGGGTGGGCGCGGACCCAGCCCTTCAGCTCGTTGCGGCCGTACTCGGCGTGCAGCGGGTTCGACTCGTCGTGCGCGACACCGGGCGCGGAACGCAGGTAGTCGCCCGGGACGGTCTCGATCACCGCGTCCAGCCGCGGGTTGTAGAAGAACGGCACCGAGTACCGCTCCACCGCGCCGGGCGGGCTGACCACCCGGTGGTCCGTCGCCGTCAGGTAGCCCTCGGTCGCGATCTCCAGCAGCTCGCCCAGGTTCACCACGAAGGCGCCCGGCATCGGCGGTACGTCCACGTAGCCGCCGTCGCGGACCACCTGGAGGCCGCCCACCGAGTCCTGCAGCAGGAGCGTCAGGAAGCCGTAGTCCTTGTGCGCGCCGACCCCCTGGTCGGCGCCGGAGGGGGCCGATCCCGGGTAGCGGATCAGCTTGGTGTGCAGGTGCGGGCGGTCCGCGAAGGCCTCGTCGAAGAAGTCCGCCGGGGCGCCGATCGCGACGAGGAGCTCCTGGAGCAGGCGGTGGGCGACCGCCGCGAGCCGGGACTGCCAGTCCAGGACCACCGTACGGAGCTCCGGGAGGGCGGCGGGCCACTGGTTCGGGCCCTCCAGCCACAGGAACGCCGGGTCGTCCGGCCCCACGACCGGCGCCGGGCGCTCCGCGCCGACGTCCAGCTGGTCCCGCCAGTCGGAGGCGCCGCCGGTCAGCTCGTGGCCGATCCGGGTGTAGCCACGGAAGTGCGGGGAGTTCAGATTGCTGACGGTGAGCCGGTCGGCTTCCGGGAGGGCGAAGAAGGCCTTCGTGAGCTCAAGGATGCGGGCGCTCTCGGCGGCGGTGACGCCGTGCCCGGTCAGGTGCAGGAAACCGGTGTCCCTGGCAGCTGCGTGCAGCTTCTTCAGGAAATCGGCCCGCTGGGCCGGGTCGTCGGCCTGGGAGAGGTCCAGGACGGGGAGAGTGTGCGCGGACGGCATGACGGCTCCGTTTCGGATGTCACGGGGTCCTGTTCCCCAGAGGTGGTGGGGGCCGCGGGCGGGGGAGGGTCTCCGACAGGGATGGTGCCGGGACCGCGGGAGCCGCGTACAGGACCAAGTCGGATCGTGGTGGATCAGGCTTGGGTTCGGTCCGGCGGCGGACAGCTCGTCGTCGTGACACGCATGTGGTCGACATGGCGGCGCTTGACGAGGAGAACGGTCATACGGAGAGGGTACGCCCGTACGATCCATCATCAGAACGGGTGATTCGGCCTGCCCGGACGGCGTTGTCCGGGGACCGGCTACGCTGGACCCGTGGCAGTCGTCGATGTTTCCGAAGAGCTGAAGTCCCTCTCCTCGACCATGGGGTCGATCGAGGCCGTCCTGGACCTCGACAAGCTGAGGGCAGATATCGCCGTGCTCGAGGAGCAGGCCGCCGCGCCGTCCCTGTGGGACGACCCGGAGGCCGCCCAGAAGATCACGAGCAAGCTTTCGCACCTCCAGGCGGAGGTCCGGAAGACCGAAACGCTGCGGGGGCGCATCGACGACCTCGCGGTGCTCTTCGACCTCGCCCAGGAGATGGACGACGCGGACACCCTGGCCGAGGCCGAGGCCGAGCTGATCTCCGTCCGCAAGGCGCTGGACGAGATGGAGGTCCGGACCCTGCTCTCCGGCGAGTACGCCGAGCGCGAGGCCCTGGTCAACATCCGCGCCGAGGCCGGCGGCGTCGACGCCTCCGACTTCGCCGAGCGCCTCCAGCGCATGTACCTGCGCTGGGCGGAGCGGCACGGCTACTCGACCGAGATCTACGAGACCTCGTACGCGGAAGAGGCCGGCATCAAGTCGACCACCTTCGTCGTCAAGGCCCCGTACGCCTACGGAACGCTCTCCGTCGAGCAGGGCACCCACCGCCTCGTGCGCATCTCGCCCTTCGACAACCAGGGCCGCCGCCAGACCTCCTTCGCGGGCGTCGAGGTGCTCCCGGTCGTGGAGACCAGCGACCACGTCGAGATCGACGAGACCGAGCTGCGCGTCGACGTGTACCGCGCCTCCGGCCCCGGCGGCCAGGGCGTCAACACCACCGACTCGGCGGTCCGCATCACGCACCTGCCGACCGGCATCGTGGTCTCCTGCCAGAACGAGCGCTCGCAGATCCAGAACAAGGCGAGCGCCATGAACGTCCTCCAGGCCAAGCTGCTGGAGCGGCGCCGCCAGGAGGAGAAGGACAAGATGGACGCCCTCAAGGACGGCGGCAGCTCCTGGGGCAACCAGATGCGGTCCTACGTCCTGCACCCGTACCAGATGGTCAAGGACCTGCGGACGGAGTTCGAGGTCGGCAACCCGCAGGCGGTGCTCGACGGCGAGATCGACGGCTTCCTGGAGGCCGGGATCCGCTGGCGCAAGCAGCAGGAGCAGACCGCGTAGCCCCAGCACACACGCGCACGCGCGGAAGGGCCCGGACACCAGGTGTCCGGGCCCTTCCGCGCGTGCGATCGGTACGTGGCACGGGGCCGCCGCGGGCGCCATGGCCGGGCGGTCTAGGCGGTGTGCTGGGCCACCAGTACCAGAGCTGTCACGAGGACCACCATGAGCACGATGAGCGTCACGGGGTTCAGGCCGGAGAAGGGGCCCTCCTGCTGGAGGCGCTCCCGGTTCGCCCGGCACACCGGGCAGCGGCCCTGGCTGACGGGTGCGGCGCAGTTCGCGCACACGAGCCGGTCATATGTCATGCGCTCCTCCTCTCGTCCCCTCGGTCTTCTGCTGCCTATAACGGCGTGGGGAACCGGAGCGTTCCCCCTACCACTGTGCCAGCTTCGCCGACATTCAGCGCGGCCCGTCCGGGCAATCGCGGTCCTGGGCGCCCGCACCCCGGGATAAATCGGGCAAGTCCGGAGGCCGGGTCCACACCTCGCGCCCGTTCGCGTATGGTCACGCACACCTACTCCCGGCGACCGTGGTGCACCCGTGATCCGATTCGACAGTGTCTCCAAGTCCTACCCGAAGCAGAGCCGTCCCGCACTGAGAGAAGTCTCCCTCGACATCGCGAAGGGCGAGTTCGTCTTCCTGGTCGGCTCCTCCGGCTCCGGCAAGTCCACCTTCCTGCGGCTCATCCTGCGCGAGGAGCGGGCGAGCCACGGCCAGGTGCACGTCCTGGGCAAGGACCTCGCCAAGCTCTCCAACTGGAAGGTTCCGCAGATGCGGCGCCAGCTGGGGACCGTCTTCCAGGACTTCCGCCTGCTCCCCAACAAGACGGTGGCCGAGAACGTGGCCTTCGCCCAGGAGGTCATCGGCAAGCCGCGGGGCGAGATCCGCAAGGCCGTCCCGCAGGTCCTCGAACTCGTGGGTCTGGGCGGGAAGGAGGAGCGGATGCCCGGCGAGCTCTCCGGCGGTGAGCAGCAGCGCGTGGCCATCGCCCGCGCCTTCGTCAACCGCCCCGCCCTGCTGATCGCGGACGAGCCCACCGGCAACCTCGACCCGCAGACCTCGGTCGGGATCATGAAGCTGCTGGACCGGATCAACCGGACCGGCACCACCGTGATCATGGCCACCCACGACCAGCAGATCGTCGACCAGATGCGCAAGCGCGTCATCGAACTCGAACAGGGCCGACTCGTGCGCGACCAGTCGCGCGGCGTCTACGGCTACCAGCACTGAAAGGTCCCTGAGACGCAATGCGCGCCCAGTTCGTCATGTCGGAGATCGGCGTCGGTCTCCGTCGCAATCTCACCATGACCTTCGCGGTCATCATCTCGGTGGGCCTCTCCCTGGCCCTGTTCGGTGGCTCCATGCTCATGAGCGAGCAGGTGAGCAAGATGAAGGGCTTCTGGTACGACAAGGCCAACGTCTCGATCTACCTCTGCAACAAGCAGGACGCCGTGGAGGCGAGCGAGGCCGCCACGAAGAAGGCCGACGGTTCGCCGGCGGCCTCCACGGGCGTCACCACCTGCGCCAAGGGCGCGGTGACCGAAGAGCAGAAGAAGCAGATCGAGTCCGAGCTCAAGCAGCTGTCCCTGGTGAAGTCCGTCGCCTACGAGTCGGCGGACGAGGCGTACAAGCACTACCAGGAGCGGTTCGGGAACACGGCGCTCGCCTCCTCCATCACCCCGGACCAGATGCAGGAGTCCTTCCGGGTCAAGCTGAAGGACCCGGAGAAGTACAAGGTCGTCACCTCCGCCTTCGTCGGCCGTGACGGCATCCACACCGTCGACGACCAGCGCCAGGCCATCGACGACCTCTTCCGGATCCTCAACTACCTGAACATCGCGGCGCTCGCCATCATGCTGATCATGCTGATCGTGGCGCTGCTGCTGATCGTCAACACGGTGCGCGTCTCGGCCTTCAGCCGACGGCGTGAGACCGGGATCATGCGGCTGGTGGGTGCTTCCAGCTTCTACATCCAGGTCCCCTTCATCATGGAGGCGGCCGTCGCCGGCCTCATCGGTGCGCTCTTCGCCTGCGCCATGCTCGTCTCCGGCCAGTACTTCGTGATCGACCACGGCGTCGGCCTGCGGGACAAGATCCAGCTCATCGACTTCATGGGCTGGGGATCGGTGCTGGCCAAGCTGCCGTACGTACTCTTCATCGGCCTCCTGATGCCCTCCATGGCCGCCTTCATCGCCCTGCGCAAGTACCTGAAGGTGTGACAAGCGCCCCGCGAGCGGTCCGGTCAACCACCCGTACCGGCGCGGGGCTTGTCCTAGACTCGGCGCCATGCTGGGCTTGCCGAGTATTCCCGCCGTCTGTCTCCGGCCCCGCGACCTGCGTCGCGGGGCCGTTTTGACGATCGCCTTCCTCACCGCCGTCGGCGCCGGTGCGTACACCGGCTGCTGGGACCGCGAGGAGGGCGCCGCGGCCACCGCGGCGCTGGCCGGCGCCCCCGCGGCCGAGATCCCGCGCGAGGCGGGCACCGCCGACCGGGAGGCGGTCGCCCGCGCCGTCGCCGAGGCCGTCGCCGAGGGGAAGTCCGGGAAGAAGGCGGCCCAGGAGGTCGTCAGCCGCAGCGGCGACCGCTGGGGCACCGTCTACGACCAGGGCGAGTACGCCGCCTTCGCCGAGGGCCTCGACGGCCACTGGACCGGCGTCGGGGTGTGGGCCGGGCGGGCCGCCGACGGCATGATCAAGGTCGACAAGGTCCAGCCCGGCAGCCCCGCCGCCCGGGCCGGACTGCGCGCCGGGGACCGGCTGCTGAGCGTCGACGGGCACGCCGTGACGGGCCTCGCCGTGACCGCCGTGGTCGCCCTGCTGCGCGGCGATGCCGGCACCCCCGTCGTGCTGAACCTGAGCCGGGACGGCGCCGACCTCACCGAGACCGTGCGCCGCGAGCAGCTGCGTACCGAGCCGGTGACCGTACGGCAGCGCCCGGACGGGGTGACGGTCATCAAGGTCGTCTCCTTCACCCGCGGTTCCGGCGACCGCGTCAAGGCCGCCGTCCGCGCGGCCCCGCCCGGCGAGGGGGTCGTGCTCGACCTGCGCGGCAACCCGGGCGGGCTGGTCACCGAGGCGGTGATCGCCGCCTCCGCCTTCCTCGACGGCGGGCTCGTGGCCACGTACGACGTACGGGGCGACCAGCGGGTCCTGTACGCGGCCGAGGGCGGGGACACCACCCGGCCGCTGGTGGCCCTGGTCGACGGCGGCACGATGAGCGCGGCCGAACTGGTGACGGGCGCCCTGCAGGACCGGGGCCGGGCGGTCGCGGTGGGCAGCCGGACCTTCGGCAAGGGCTCGGTGCAGATGCCGACCGAGCTCCCGGACGGCTCGGTGGCCGAGCTGACGGTGGGCATGTACCGCACGCCGGCGGGCCGCAGCCTGGACGGCGCCGGCATCACCCCGGACGTGCCGGCGGGCGAGGCGGTCGAGGAGCGGGCCGTCACGGTATTGGGTGGCCTCGGGGTGGGTCCGTAGTGCGAAAATGACCGCACTATGGCTAAGGAAAAAGGGCGCAAGCTGATCGCCCAGAACAAGAAGGCGCGTCACGACTACGCGATCCTCGACACCTACGAGTGCGGTCTCGTGCTCACGGGCACCGAGGTCAAGTCCATGCGCCAGGGCCGGGCCTCGCTGGTGGACGGCTTCGTGTCGGTGGAGGGCGGGGAAGCCTGGCTCTACAACGTGCACGTGCCGGAGTACAGCCAGGGCACCTGGACCAACCACAGCGCCCGGCGCAAGCGCAAGCTCCTCATGCACCGCGAGGAGATCGACAAGCTGGAGCGCAAGGCGGACGAGTCGGGTCACACGATCGTGCCCCTCTCGCTGTACTTCAAGGACGGCCGGGCGAAGGTCGAGATCGCGCTGGCGAAGGGCAAGAAGGAGTACGACAAGCGGCAGACCATGCGGGAGAAGCAGGACACCCGCGAGACGAACCGGGCGATCTCGGCCATCCGTCGCAAGCAGCGCGGCACGGTTTAATCACCTGGCACGTGGTGGTCGACTTCGCGTACCATGGCGTCAGCACCGCCCCCCGGGGTGGAGCAGCTTGTTAAAAAAACATGGGGATGATCGGTTTCGACAGCGGATGTCGATGCAGGGGAAGCGAGCCGAGGAAGCGGCAATGATCTCGCTAACCATATGTCGCAAACAATAATCGCCAACTCCAAGAGCGATAACTCCCGCTTCACCCTCGCTGCCTAATAACAGTGAGCTGAAGCCTCTGTGAGGAGCGTCAGCCCGGAAGTGGTCCCGGTCCGGATCCTGGCGTCAATTAGGGATCTAAACCTCTAGCCCCGGTCACGGGGGTTGGAGGGAAACCAAACAGTGACTGAGCCCGTCGGAGACTTGTCCGTGTGATCTCCGGGGCTGAGAAAAGCGCAGCGGACTGCGCTCGGAGAAGCCCTGCTTCTGCACCGTTGGACGCGGGTTCGATTCCCGCCATCTCCACTCATCCCATGTGGGCAAAGGCCCCGCAGCCTCTCGGCTGCGGGGCCTTTGTCATGTGTCAGTAGTGGTAGCGGGCCTTGAGGACCTTCACTTCCTTGTCGTCGGCCCGGTACACGAGGCGGTGCTCGTCGTCGATGCGGCGGGACCAGTAGCCCGTCAACTCGCCCTTCAGCGGCTCGGGCTTGCCGATGCCGGTGAACGGGTCCCGCTGGATCTCGCCGATCAGGCGAGCGATCCGGCGGGCCATCTTCCGGTCGGACGAGAGCCAGAACAGGAAGTCCTCCGAGGCGGCGGGGTCGACGTGAACGTTCCTCACTCCTCACCCCCGGCCAGCTCCCTCAGCTCGTCCAGCGTCCTGACGACCGTGGAGGCGCCCTCGCGGTCACGTGCGACGGCCTCCATCAACCGCTGGGCGTTGGCGGGGGAGCGCAGGAGGTAGACCGTCTCCTGCCAGGAGTCGTAGTCGTCGGCGGACATGAGGACCGCGTCACCGCTCTTGGAGGTGATGCGCACCGGGGCGTGGTCGGTGTTGACACGCTCGATCAGCGGGAACAGGGTCGCCCTGGCTTCGCTGGCGCTTATGGACATGGTGCGCTCCTCTCTCCGGGTCGTACTCGTACGAGTTTATGGTACGTCTGCGGTACCGGAAACCGGTACGACTTTCGTGGCCGCGAGGGCGAGAACCGCCGCCGCGGCCGGGAGGGCGTAGGCCGTCGTCGGGCCCAGGTGGTCGACCAGGGTGCCGCCCGCGGCCGCGCCCAGGGCGATGCCCGCGAAGATGGCGGTGACCGCGAGGGTCATGCCCTCGTTGAGGCGGCCCTCCGGGGTGAGCGCGTGGACGCGGGACATCGCCGTCACCATCGTCGGAGCCGTGGCCATGCCCGCCAGCAGCAGGGCGCAGGCCAGCGGGAGGAGCGCGCCCGTGCTCGCCGCGAGCCACGGCAGGGTCATCGCGGCGGCCATGGCGATCAGGCAGGTGCGCAGGCCGCGCGGGCGCATCGTGCCGTAGAGCAGGCCGGCCGCGCAGGAGCCCGCCGCCTGGAGGGCCAGCACCGGGCCGGAGGCGGCGCCCAGGCCCAGGGCGTCGAGGCGGGCGATCGAGGCGATCTCCATCGAGCCGAAGACCACACCCGTGGCGAGGAAGAGCGGCAGCAGCGGGCCGAGGGCGCGCAGTGGTGAGCCGTGGCGCGGACCCGCCGTCACCGGGGGCTGGGTGGCGCGGCAGGAGGTGAAGACCAGCATGCCGGCCAGCAGCAGGACGGCCGCGGTGAAGGTGCCGGCCTCGGGGAGGACGACCGAGCACAGGAAGGCCGCGAGGACCGGGCCGAGCATGAAGCAGAGCTCGTCGGCGGCCTGTTCGAACGACATCGCGGTGTGGTGCGCGCCCGGGGAGTCCCGCAGCAGGTGCGTCCAGCGGGCGCGGGACATGCCGCCGATGTTGGGGGTGGTGGCGGTCGCGGCGTACGAGGCGAAGAGGGTCCAGTCGGGGGCGCCGGTACGGACGCACGCGATCAGGGACAGGGAGCCGAGGACCGCGATCAGGGTGGCCGGGACGGCGATCCGGGCCTGGCCGTGCCGGTCGATCAGCCGGGCGGTCCACGGCGCGACCAGCGCGGTGGCGGCCAGGCCGGTCGCCGTGACCGCGCCGGCGAGGGCGTACGAGCCGCGCTGGCCGGCGATCATCATGACCGCGCTGATCCCGAACATGCCCATCGGGAGGCGGGCGAGGAGGTTCCCGGCGGTGAAGCCGCGGGTGCCGGGCAGCGCGAACAGGCGCCGGTAGGGGCCCTGCGGGCGCGGGGGAGTGCGGGCGGGGGCGGGCAGGGCGGGCGGGGCGGCGAGGACGAGGGTGCTGCCGGTGACGGCCATGAGGGGCATGACCACCACCCTCGGCCGGGACGGGGTGAACCGTCCAACACCTGTCCGGCGGCCATTCACGCCGATCTGTTGTTAGTCTCCGGGGATGATGCCCCGTGATGTGGATCCCCGGCTGCTGCGCGGGTTCGTCGCCGTGGCCGAGGAGTTGCACTTCACCCGTGCCGCCGCCCGGCTGTACGTCGCCCAGCAGGCGCTGAGCCGGGACGTACGGCGGCTCGAAGAGGCCCTCGGCACCACGCTGTTCGTCCGTACGACCCGCGCCGTCGAGCCGACCCCCGACGGGGAGCGGCTGCTGCCGCTGGCCCGGCGGGTGCTGGCCGCGCACGAGGCGGTCGCCGCCGCCTTCGCCGCACCCCGGGCGCTGCTCGTCGACCTGAACACCGACGGGCCGAGCACCGCGCGCACCGTGCTGGAGCGGGCCCGGGAGCTGGCCCCGGACTGTGAGCTGATGGCCCGCTGGGAAAGCGGTCTGACCCATGCCGCCGCCGAGATCGCCGCCGGCCGTCTCGACGTCTCCTTCGGGTACGCCGACGGGCTGGACCCGGTGTGGCGCTCGCGTATCGCGCACCGGCCCGTGCGCTACGAGCCGCTCGCCGTGCTGCTGCCCGAGGGACACCCGCTGGCCGGGCGGGCGGCCGTACCGCTGGACGCGCTGGCCGGGGAGACCGTGTACGCGGGCGCCGGGAACCCGCGCACGCCGGAGTGGACGGGACTCGCGCGCGAGCTGTTCGCCGGGCGGGGGATCCTGATGGCGCCGCCCGCGCCGGTGGCCATCGGCAAGGACGAGTTCCGCCGGGTCATGGCCAAGACCGGCAATCCGGTGCTGGTGACCGTCGACTTCGTCGACATGCCCGGGTCCGTGAAGCGGCCGCTGGTCGACCCCGTACCGCTGTCCCCGCTGTCCATGGTGTGGCGCAAGGGTTTCAGCCATCCCGGACTCGAAGCGCTGCACCGGGCCGTGGCCGGGCTCGGCGACGAACGCGGCTGGCTGGAAGTGCCCCCGGCGAGCTGGCGCCCGGCCGCGCTCACAGGTGCCCCCGGCGCCGGGTGAGAGCAAGGTTTCCCGGCGGTCATCAGGCGGTGACCGGGGCCGAAACGCGCCGTTCCTACGGTCGTGCCACGGACGCGAGAGCTGTGGAGGCGTGTGATGACCGGTACGACCGCACCGCGCAAGGGGGGCCGCTGGATCGAGCAGTGGGATCCCGAGGACGAGACCTTCTGGAAGGAGACCGGGGAGCGGACCGCCCGCCGCAACCTCATCTACTCCGTGCTCTCCGAGCACATCGGGTTCTCCATCTGGTCGCTCTGGTCCGTGATGGTCCTCTTCATGGGACCGGCGTACGGGATCGACCCGGCCGGGAAGTTCTTCCTGATCGCGACCGCGACCTGTGTGGGCGCGCTCGTACGGGTGCCGTACACCTTCGCCGTGGCCCGCTTCGGCGGCCGGAACTGGACCGTCGTCAGCGCGCTGATGCTGCTCGCGCCGACGGTCGCCGCGATCGTGGTGATGGAGCCCGGGACCTCCTACGGGACCTTCCTGGTCGTCGCGGCCCTCACCGGCGTCGGCGGCGGCAACTTCGCCTCCTCCATGACCAACATCAACGCCTTCTTCCCGCTGCGCAAGAAGGGCTGGGCGCTCGGCCTGAACGCCGGCGGCGGCAACATCGGCGTGCCCGTGGTGCAGCTGGCCGGGCTGCTGGTCATCGCCACCGCGGGGGCCGCGCACCCGCGGTACCTGCTGGCCGCCTACATTCCGCTGATCGTGGTCGCGGCGGTCCTGGCGGCCGTACGCATGGACAACCTGGCGCCCGTGCGCAACGACACCGGCGCGGTCCGCGAGGCACTGAAGGACGCGCACACCTGGATCATGGCGTTCCTCTACATCGGCACGTTCGGGTCCTTCATCGGCTACAGCTTCGCCTTCGGCCTGGTGCTGCAGACCCAGTTCGGCCGCACCCCGCTCCAGGCCGCCTCGCTGACCTTCATGGGACCGCTGCTCGGATCGCTGATCCGGCCGGTGGGCGGGGCGCTCGCGGACCGGTTCGGCGGGGCGCGGATCACCCTGGGGACGTTCGTGGCGATGGCGGCGGCCACCGGAGTGGTGGTGTTCGCCTCGCAGCGGTCCTCCCTGCCGGTCTTCCTCGTCGGCTTCGTGGCCCTGTTCGTCCTGAGCGGGCTCGGCAACGGATCGACGTACAAGATGATCCCGGGCATCTTCCAGGCGAAGGCACTGGCGCGCGGCATGAGCGGCGAGAGCGCGGCCGCGTACGGGCGGCGGCTCTCCGGCGCCTCGATGGGACTCATCGGGGCGGTCGGCGCGCTCGGCGGACTCGGCATCAACCTGGTCTTCCGGGAGGCGTTCCGCACCTCCGGCTCCGGAACGGCGGCCTTCGTCACCTTCCTCGGCTTCTACGCCCTGTGCTGCGCGGTCACCTGGGCGGTATACCTTCGCCGCCCGGTGGCCCCGGTGATCCACACGGTCGGCGTCGAGACGAAACCGCAGCTCACGTCGGTGTAACCGGGGCGAAATACGGGTGAACCGAGTCCGACACGACGTGTGGGCAGACTCGGTCCACCCGTACCGCCCCCACATGCGTCACTAGGCAGGTCACGATGGACGACACGAACACCGGCCCGCTCGCGGGCTTCACCGTCGGGGTCACGGCCGCCCGGCGTGCGGACGAGCTCATCGCGCTGCTGCGCCGTCGCGGGGCGCAGGTGCTGCACGCGCCGGCACTGCGGATCGTGCCGCTCGCCGACGACAGCGAGCTGCTGGCCGCGACGAAGGAACTGATCGGCCGCGCGCCGGATGTGGTCGTGGCCACCACCGCCATCGGCTTCCGGGGGTGGATCGAGGCGGCCGACGGGTGGGGCGTCGGCGAGGAACTGCTGGAGCGGCTGCGGGCCGCCGAACTGCTGGCGCGCGGGCCGAAGGTGAAGGGCGCCATCCGGGCCGCCGGGCTCGTGGAGACCTGGTCCCCGGACTCGGAATCGCTCGCCGAGGTACTGGAACGGCTGCTGGCGGACGGGGTGGACGGCCGGCGGATCGCGCTCCAGCTGCACGGGGAGCCGCTGCCCGGCTTCGTCGAGGCGCTGCGGGCCGGCGGGGCCGAGGTGGTGGTGGTCCCGGTGTACCGGTGGATGGCGCCGGAGGACCTCGCGCCGCTGGACCGGCTGCTGGACGCGATGATCGGCGGCGGGGTGGACGCCGTCAGTTTCACCTCGGCGCCGGCGGCGGCCTCGCTGCTGTCCCGGGCCGAGGAGCGGGGGCTGCGGGAGGCCGTGCTGGACGCGCTGCGCGGCAGGCTGCTGTCCGCGTGCGTCGGGCCGGTGACCGCGCTGCCGCTGCAGGCGCACGGGGTGGACACGGTGCAGCCGGAGCGGTTCCGGCTGGGCCCGCTGGTGCAGTTGCTCTGCAAGGAGCTGCCCGGCCGGGCCCGGGTGCTGCCGGTGGCCGGGCACCGGGTGGAGATCCGGGGGCATGCGGTCCTGGTGGACGCGCAGCTGCGGCCCGTACCGCCCGCCGGGATGGCCCTGCTGCGGGCGCTGGCCCGGCGGCCGGGCTGGGTGGTGCCCCGCGCGGAACTGCTGCGGGCGCTGCCGGGCGCGGGGCGGGACGAGCACGCCGTGGAGACGGCGATGGCCCGCCTCCGGGTGGCCCTCGGGGCCCCGAACCTGATCCAGACGGTGGTCAAGCGGGGGTACCGGCTGTCGCTGGACGCGGGCGGGGAGGCCAAGTACGGGGAGCTCCCCGTGGACGCGGTGACGGCCAGGGGTGTCCTCGGCTAGCGTTCCGGGATGATCGTTGACGGGGTGGAGATGAGGGGCGTCGCGCTCGGCGACGCGGCGGGGCTGGCCGGGGCGTTCGCGCGCAACCGGGCCTTCATGGCGCGCTTCGAGCCGGTCCGGCCGGACGCCTTCTACACGGAGGACGGCCAGCGGGAGCGGATCGAGGGCGTGCTCGCGGAGCGGGACGCGGGGCGGATCGTCCCGTACGTGTTCGTCGAGACGGCCACCGGTGCGCCCGTCGGCGCGATCAACCTCGGCTCGATCGCGTACGGACCGCTGTGCAGCGGCGGTGTGGGGTACTGGGTCGACCGGGCCTGGCACGGCAAGGGGCTGGCCACCGCAGCCGTGGAGGAGGTCTGCCGGGTCGCGCGCGACGAGCTGGGCCTGCACCGGGTGGAGGCGGGCACGCTGGTCGACAACCTGGCCTCGCAGCGGGTGCTGGCGAAGGCGGGCTTCGAGCCGTTCGGCCTCGCGCCGCGCTACCTCCACATCGACGGCGCCTGGCGCGACCACCGTCTCTTCCAGCGCCTCCTCCACGACAACCCGCCGGCCCCTTAGCGCAGTGCGCCTTCTGTGGCCCGGCCATCCGGCTTCGCCGGGTCCCTTCCGGCCCTGCCGGCGCAACCTCAGCCCCTCCGGCGATTGAGCAGGGGGCGCCTCCCGGCGGAGCCGGGTTTCCCGGGGCTCCGCCCCGGACCCCGCGCCTCGAACGCCGGCGAGGCTGATTCCGGCAGGATCGGACCAACGCGGCAGGTTTGGCCGGCGGCAGCCGGTGGGTGCGCGCAGCGCAGGCGATGCTCCGCGCAAGCGGGAGGGCGGACCCACCGGTTCGGGGGCTTCCCCAGCTGGCGGCGGACGGGCAATCTGGTACGGCACCCCCACGACGGGAGGCTGACGGCATGCGGTTCGATTCCGGGCGGGTCTGTCTGGACCTGGTGGCCACCTTCGCCCCCCACGAGGGGATCCCGGACGGTGACGAGCTGCGGCTGTGGCTCGCCGGCGCCGGCCTGGTACCCGACCGGACGCCGCTCGTCCGGGTGGGGCCCGACTGGGCCGCGGCCTTCCGGTCCCTGCGCGCCGACGTGGAAACCCTCGTACGGGCGGAGCTGCTCGGCACCTACCCGGACGAGCACGCCCTCGCCCGGGTCAACGCGCTGGCCGCCGGACCACCCCCGGGGCTGTGCGCCGTACGGGACCAGGAAGGCCACCTCGTACGGGAGTTGTGCGGCGGCGTGGAGTGCGGTGCGCTGCTCGCGGCCGTCGCCCGGGACGCCGTCGAGCTGCTGACCGACCCCGGCGACCGGGCGCTGCTGCGGGCCTGCGCGGGCGACGGCTGCACCCGCGTCTACCTGGACACCTCCCGGGGCCACCGCCGCCGCTGGTGCTCCAGCGAGCGCTGCGGGAACCGGGAGCGCGTGGCCCGGCACCGCCGCCGGGTCCTCGCGGCCGGGGCGGGGCAGGGGTCCCGGTGAGGGGCGTACCACCCTGCGAGACCGGTTCCGGAACGGGCGTGCGGACAGGGGGCCGATTCGCGTACCTTTGACGGTCGCCCATGCACGTCAGAAGGGGGCCTTGGTGGCCGCGCAGAATGCCGCTGTCGACAGCACGGCGGATTCCGTCCGCGATCGGGAGATCGCGGTCGAGCAGACGCATCTCGACCGGGTGTACCGACGCCTTGAGGAGAAGATCCACGAGGCCGAGTTCCTCATGAACGACGCCGCCAAGCGCGGCCAGGTGGGTACGCCCGGCGCGCTCGCCGAGCGCGACGCGCAGGTCTTCCGGGCGGGTATCCACCTGAACCGGCTGAACAACGAGTTCGAGGACTTCCTCTTCGGCCGCGTCGACCTGGTGCTCGGCAAGGACGGGGAGCGCGGCGCCGACGGCGCGTACACCTCCGTCGAGCCCGCCGACGACGCGATCCGCGAGGACCTCACCGCCGACATCGCCGAGACGCTGCACATCGGCCGCATCGGGGTCCTGGACTCCGACTACGCGCCGCTCGTCATCGACTGGCGCGCGCCGGCCGCCGCGCCGTTCTACCGCTCCACGCCCAAGGAGCCCGGCCGGGTCGTGCGCCGCCGCGTCATCCGCTCCAAGGGCCGCAAGGTGCTGGGTGTCGAGGACGACCTGATGCGTCCGGAGGTCACCGCCTTCCTGGACGGCCGGGAGCTCCCCGCCATCGGCGACGGCGCCCTGATGGCCGCCCTCGGGCGGGCCCGTACGCACTCGATGCGCGACATCGTCTCGTCCATCCAGGCCGAGCAGGACCTGGTCATCCGGGCCCCCGCCGCCTCCGTCGCCGAGGTCGCGGGCGGCCCCGGCACCGGCAAGACCGCCGTCGCCCTGCACCGCGCCGCCTACCTGCTCTACCAGGACCGGCGCCGCTACTCCGGCGGCATCCTGATCGTCTCGCCGACCCCGCTGCTCGTCGCGTACACCGAGGGCGTGCTGCCCTCGCTCGGCGAGGAGGGCCAGGTGGCCATCCGGGCCCTCGGCTCGCTCGTCGACGGCGCGGAGGCCACCACCTACGACTCCCCGGCCGTGGCCCGCATCAAGGGCTCCTCCCGGATGCTCAAGGTGCTCCGCAAGGCCGTACGCGGCGCACTGGAGCTCGGCGGCGCCCCCGACCGGCTGCGCGTGGTGGCCTTCGGCCGCCGCCAGGAGCTGGAGGCCGACGAGCTGAACCGGATCCGGCAGAACGTGCTCAGCGGCACCGCCCCGGTCAATCTGCTGCGCCCGCGCGCCCGCAAGCTGCTGCTCGACGCCCTCTACGCGAAGTCCGGCGGCGCCGGCCGGCACAGCGACCCGGAGCTGGCCGCCGAACTGCGCTCCGCCTTCGACGAGGACATCTCCACCGAGGACGCCTTCATCGGCTTCCTCAACGCCTGGTGGCCCGAGCTGACGCCGCGCGCGGTGCTCGCCGCGCTCGCCGACGAGCGCCACCTCGGCCGCTGGTCGCGCCGGGATCTCAACCCGCGCGAGAGCCGCCAGCTGGCCCGCTCGCTGCGCCGGGTGGGCCCGGACGGCAAGGGTCCCCTGTCGGTGCACGACGTGGCGCTGCTGGACGAGCTCCAGCTGCTGGTGGGCGCCCCCGCGCGGCCCAAGCGCAGGCGGGAGATGGACCCGCTCGACCAGCTCAGCGGGCTGGAGGAGCTGATGCCGACCCGGGAGGAGACCCAGTGGGAGCGGGCCGAGCGGCTCGCGGCGGAGCGCACCGAGTACGCGCACGTCATCGTGGACGAGGCCCAGGACCTGACGCCGATGCAGTGGCGGATGGTGGGCCGCCGGGGCCGGCACGGCACCTGGACGGTGGTCGGCGACCCGGCGCAGTCCTCCTGGACGGACCCGGAGGAGGCGGCCGCGGCCCGCGACGAGGCCCTGGGATCCCGTCCGCGTCGGCGGTTCACCCTGACGGTCAACTACCGCAACCCGGCCGAGGTCGCCGAGGTCGCCTCCCGGGTGCTGCGCCTGGCGATGCCCGGCATGGAGCCGCCGTCGGCGGTGCGCTCCACGGGCCTGGAGCCGCGCTTCACGGCCGCCGGCGGCGATCTGGGCACCGCGGTCCGGGAGGAGACCCGGCGGCTGCTGGAGCAGGTGGACGGCACGGTCGGCGTGGTCGTGGCGATGGACCGGCGCGCGGAGGCCGCGGGCTGGCTCGCGGACCTCGGCGAGCGGGCTGTGGCGCTGGGCAGCCTGGAGGCCAAGGGCCTGGAGTACGACGCCACGGTGGTGGTCTCCCCGGCGGAGATCGCGGACGAGTCCCCGGCGGGCCTGCGGGTGCTGTACGTGGCGCTGACGCGCGCGACGCAGCAGCTGACGGTGGTCTCGGCCGACCGGGACAAGCCGGACGCGGACGGGGTGCCGGAGCTGCTGCTGCCGTAGGGGGTCTCTTCCCGGTCAGGCCCGGCGGTGGCGGTTCATCGCCGGGTCCCGGCCCGCTCAGGGCCCCGTACGGCCGGATGGGCGGCGGCCGGGAGCGTGGTGCTCGGATACGAGCGCGAGCAGGGGGATCACTTTCGGCGATCCTTTGTTAGCCTGGGTACGGCACCGACTCGATCCAAGCCCCCGGGCCCAACCTTCGTCGCTCAGAGCGACCACTTGCCGCGAGGCGAGCATGGCGGGTCGGTGTCGTCAACGTATGAATCACCAGGTCCGCGTCCCCCGCCCAGTGGGGGGCGCGGACCTGTTTCGTATGACCCCACCATTCCGAACGCTCCTGGTATCTCGTATGGTGGAAGAGTCTTTCCGAATTTTGTAGCTGGTTACCTTGTACTGGCTGGTAGGTGGGACGATCGGACAACAGGTCCTGCTGCACCTGCTGTGCAGCGGGGCTCTGTGTGTTACAGCGAACCAGGGACAGAAGAGGAACACGGCCATGGCAACGGCGCCCAGCGTCTCGTATTCGATGACGGTCCGTCTGGAAGTGCCCGCGAGCGGAACCGCGGTCTCCCAGCTCACCACCGCCGTGGAGTCCTCCGGCGGATCGGTCACCGGCCTCGACGTGACCGCATCCGGCCACGAGAAGCTCCGGATCGACGTCACCATCGCCGCGACCTCCACCGCGCACGCGGACGAGATCGTCGAGAAGCTGCGCGGCATCGAGGGCGTCAGCCTCGGCAAGGTCTCCGACCGCACCTTCCTGATGCACCTCGGCGGCAAGATCGAGATGTCGTCCAAGCACCCCATCCGCAACCGTGACGACCTCTCGATGATCTACACCCCGGGCGTGGCCCGCGTGTGCATGGCGATCGCCGAGAACCCCGAGGACGCGCGCCGCCTCACCATCAAGCGCAACTCCGTCGCAGTCGTGACCGACGGCTCCGCCGTGCTGGGTCTCGGCAACATCGGCCCGATGGCCGCGCTGCCCGTCATGGAGGGCAAGGCGGCCCTCTTCAAGCGCTTCGCCGGCATCGACGCCTGGCCGATCTGCCTCGACACCCAGGACGCCGACGAGATCGTCGCGATCGTCAAGGCGATCGCCCCGGGCTTCGCGGGCATCAACCTGGAGGACATCTCCGCGCCGCGCTGCTTCGAGATCGAGGCCCGGCTGCGAGAGGCCCTCGACATCCCCGTCTTCCACGACGACCAGCACGGCACGGCGATCGTCGTGCTCGCGGCGCTCACCAACGCACTGCGCGTGGTGGGCAAGGCAGTTGGGGACGTCAAGGTCGTCATGTCGGGCGCCGGCGCGGCCGGTACCGCCATCCTCAAGCTGCTCCTCGCGGCGGGCGTCAAGAACGCGGTGAGCGCCGACATCCACGGCGTCGTGCACGCGGACCGCCCCGACCTCGTCGACGCGGCCGCGGACTCCCCGCTGCGCTGGATCGCCGACAACACCAACCCCGAGGGCTACACGGGCACGCTGAAGGAGGCCGTGGTCGGCGCCGACGTGTTCATCGGCGTCTCGGCCCCGAACGTGCTGTCCGGCGAGGACGTCGCCGCCATGGCCGAAGGCGCGATCGTGTTCGCGCTCGCGAACCCGGACCCCGAGGTGGACCCGGCCGTCGCCCGTCAGACCGCCGCCGTCGTGGCCACCGGCCGCTCCGACTTCCCGAACCAGATCAACAACGTGCTGGTCTTCCCGGGCGTCTTCCGCGGCCTGCTGGACGCTCAGTCCCGCACCGTGAACACGGAGATGATGCTGGCCGCCGCGAGCGCGCTGGCGGACGTCGTGGGCGAGGACGAGCTGAACGCGAACTACATCATCCCGTCGGTGTTCAACGACAAGGTCGCGGGTGCGGTCGCGGGCGCCGTCCGCAAGGCGGCCTCGGGGGCCTGAGCCCTGCTGTGACGGCCCTCACGGCGCTCCGATCCCGGCGCGTCGCGAGATGCGGGCCCGACGGGCCGCCTCTAGGGTTGCGGGGATGCCCGCGAGGTCCGCGGTCCGCAGCGGCGTGTGAGCGAGGGCGTGGACGGAGCGTCACCGCGGCGTGACTGTGGCGCTTTTCGTGTGACCCCGACGGGTGCCGGATTGGCTTTCCCGCCGCTGGTGGGGGCAGGATGCGTAACCGGGCGAGAGGGTCTGACGTTCAGACCCGGGTCCGGGGACTGTCCTAGGGCCCTGGCAGCATCGGCTTCGATCTCACGCCTCTAAGGCAAGTTGAACACGGGAGTACAACATGAACCGCAGTGAGCTGGTGGCCGCTCTGTCCGAGCGCGCCGAGGTGACCCGCAAGGACGCCGACGCCGTTCTGGCCGCGCTCGCCGAGACCGTCGGCGAGATTGTCGCCAAGGGCGACGAGAAGGTCACCATCCCCGGCTTCCTGACCTTCGAGCGCACCCACCGTGCCGCTCGCACCGCGCGCAACCCGCAGACCGGCGACCCCATCCAGATCCCGGCCGGCTACAGCGTGAAGGTCTCCGCGGGCTCCAAGCTCAAGGAAGCCGCCAAGGGCAAGTAGTCCTGCCCCGGCGCCGAGGGCCGCACAGGCCTTTGGAACGGCAGTAGTACGCAGAACGACGATGGGCGGTCACCCCCGGGCGGGGTGGCCGCCCTTCGGCATGTCCGGGGCCGGACGCGGGCCGGTGGGCCCGGACGGGCGGGGAGCCGCCCCGGGCCGCCCGGCGGGCCTGGCAGGCCCTGTGAGGCCCCGTCAGGGGCCTGGTGGGGCCCAGTTATGCCACCGGCACGTCCCGCCGGGCCGCCGTGCGGCTCCGTTCGGCTCCGTACGGGCCTGCGCGGGCCTTGGCCGGGCGTCGGGCCGGGCATCTGACGGCATCTGACCGGGCGTCGGGCCGGGCGTCGGGCCGGGCATGGGGCAGGGCCCTTGGCCGGGCCTTGGCCGGGTCTTGGCCCGGGCACGGGAAAGCCCCCCGGGCCCTGTGCGGGGCCCGGGGGGCTCTGTGCGTACGTCCGGGTGTCCGGGTACGGCTCAGGCGAGGTCGCCGCCCGGGAGTTCGACCTTCGCGCCGAGTTCCACGAGCTTCTCCATGAAGTTCTCGTAGCCGCGGTTGATCAGGTCGATGCCGTGGACCCGCGAGGTGCCCTCGGCGGCCAGGGCCGCGATCAGGTACGAGAATCCGCCGCGCAGGTCGGGGATGACCAGGTCGGCGCCCTGCAGCTTGGTGGGGCCGGAGACGACCGCCGAGTGCAGGAAGTTGCGCTGGCCGAAGCGGCAGGCGCTGCCGCCCAGGCACTCGCGGTACAGCTGGATGTGAGCACCCATCTGGTTGAGCGCCGAGGTGAAGCCGAGCCGGGACTCGTAGACCGTCTCGTGGACGATCGACAGGCCGGAGGCCTGCGTCAGGGCCACGACGAGCGGCTGCTGCCAGTCGGTCTGGAAGCCGGGGTGCACGTCCGTCTCCAGCGCGATGGCGTTGAGCGGGCCGCCCGGGTGCCAGAAGCGGATGCCGTCGTCGTCGATCTCGAACGCCCCGCCGACGCGGCGGAAGGTGTTCAGGAAGGTCATCATCGAGCGCTGCTGGGCACCGCGCACGTAGATGTTGCCGCCGGTGGCGAGCGCCGCGGAAGCCCAGGAGGCGGCTTCGAGACGGTCCGGGAGGGCCTTGTGGTTGTAGCCGCCGAGGCGGTCGACGCCCGTGATCCGGATGGTCCGGTCGGTGTCGACGGAGATGATCGCGCCCATCTTCTGCAGGACGCAGATGAGGTCCTCGATCTCCGGCTCCACCGCGGCGTTGCTGAGCTCGGTGACGCCCTCGGCCAGGACGGCCGTCAGCAGCACCTGCTCGGTCGAGCCGACCGACGGGTAGGGGAGGCGGATCTTGCAGCCGCGCAGGCGCTGCGGGGCTTCCAGGTACTGGCCGCCCTCGCGCTTCTCGATGGTCGCGCCGAACTGGCGGAGCACGTCGAAGTGGAAGTCGATCGGCCGGCCGCCGATGTCGCAGCCGCCCAGGCCCGGGATGAAGGCGTGGCCGAGCCGGTGCAGCAGGGGGCCGCAGAACAGGATCGGGATGCGCGAGGAGCCCGCGTGGGCGTCGATGTCGGCGACGTTCGCGCTCTCGACGTGGGTGGGGTCGAGCACGAGCTCGCCCGGCTCCTCGCCGGGACGGACCGTCACCCCGTGCAGCTGGAGCAGCCCGCGGACGACGCGCACGTCACGGATGTCGGGAACGTTGCGCAGCCGGCTGGGTTCGCTGCCGAGCAGAGCGGCGACCATGGCCTTGGGCACGAGGTTCTTCGCACCACGGACACGGATCTCGCCCTCGAGCGGGGTACCGCCGTGGACAAGCAGTACATCGTCACTGATGCCGGTCATGAATCTCGCGTTCCGGAGAGGGATGGGCAGGGGGCCAGGGAAAAGGGTAAGGGCCACCACCCCCTTGTTCGTAAGGCCGACGTGGCCGTAGGACTGTCATGAATTCGGCACAACACCCTCCGTATCCACCACATGGCGGAGTGTTGCGTTCCGCCTATGCCGTCCGTGCGCGCTCCTCGCTGCTGCCGTGCGCCCTGAGCTGCGATCGATCCGATCTTTCCGCCCGCTCCCCGGAATCGGCAGATGTGCGGGATCATGGCGGCATGACCGAGGTGTCCTCCCTCACAGGGCGGCTGCTCGTGGCCACCCCCGCCCTCGCGGACCCGAACTTCGACCGCGCGGTCGTGCTGCTGCTCGACCACGACGAGCAGGGCTCCCTCGGCGTGGTCCTGAACAGGCCGACGCCCGTGGGCGTCGGCGACGTCCTGCTGCCCTGGGCGCCCCTGGCCGGCGACCCCGGGGTGGTCTTCCAGGGCGGGCCGGTGGCCATGGACTCGGCCCTGGGCGTGGCGGTGATCCCGGGCGAGGAGGGTCCGCTCGGCTGGCGCCGCGTGTACGGGGCGATCGGACTGGTCGACCTGGAGACGCCGCCGGAGCTGCTGGCCGCGGCCCTGGGCGGCCTGCGGATCTTCGCGGGCTACTCCGGCTGGGGCCCGGGCCAGCTGGAGGCGGAGCTCGGCGAGGGCGCCTGGTACGTGGTGGAGTCGGAGCCCGGGGACGTGTCCTTCCCGGATCCGGAGCGGCTGTGGCGGGCGGTGCTGCGCCGCCAGCGCAGCGACCTCGCGATGGTCGCCACCTATCCGGACGACCCGTCGCTCAACTGACTGGCGCGGGGTTAAGTACCCTGGGTTCCATGAGCACTCTTGAGCCCGAGCGCGGGACTGGCACGGGGACCCTCGTAGAGCCGACGCCGCAGGTGTCGCACGGTGACGGCGACCACGAGCGCTTCGCCCACTACGTCCAGAAGGACAAGATCATGGCGAGCGCGCTCGACGGGACCCCCGTCGTCGCGCTCTGCGGCAAGGTCTGGGTACCGGGCCGGGACCCGAAGAAGTACCCGGTCTGCCCCATGTGCAAGGAGATCTACGAGTCCATGGGCCCCGGCGGGGACAAGGACAAGGGCGGCAAGGACAAGTAGTCCGCCCTTGAGCCCCCCCGTCTTCCGCGGGACCGAGACCGACCGAGACCCCCGGTGCGCCACAGCGCGTCCGGGGGTCTTTGCCGTGCCCGTGGGGCGCGTTAGGGTCGGCGCGACGAGCGCCCTGCGGAACGAGCGTTGCGCAGGACGCAACACGCGCACGCAGTCGTGAAGGGCTGGCGTATGGACCTGATCCCCGCACCCCGGGTCGCCGTTCCCGACGAGGGCGGGCGCCGCTTCGCGTTCGGGCCCGAGCCGGTCCTGGACGCCGGGCCGGGAGCCGCGGCCGTCGCGCGCTGGCTGCGGCGTGAACTGGGCGCGGCCACCGGCTGGGAGCTGCCCGCCGCCGGGGAGGGCGTGACCGCCGAGCTGAGGCTGCGCGTCGACCCGGACGGCGCCGGGGAGCCGGGGCCGGAGGCGTACCGCATCGAGATCGGCCCGGACGGGGCGGAGCTGACGGGCGCGACGGCGGCCGGACTGTTCTGGGGCGCCCAGACGCTGCGTCAGCTGCTGGGGCCCGACGCGTACCGCAGGGCGCCGCTGCCCGGCCGCGCGTGGAGCCTGCCGTACGCCTCCGTCGTGGACGGCCCGCGGTTCGGCTGGCGCGGGATGATGCTGGACGTGGCCCGGCACTTCATGCCCAAGGACGGCGTGCTGCGCTACATCGACCTGCTCGCCGCGCACAAGCTCAACGTGCTGCACCTGCACCTGACCGACGACCAGGGCTGGCGGATCGAGATCAAGCGCTACCCGCGGCTGACCGAGGTCGGCGGCTGGCGCCCGCGCAGCCGGTGGGGCCACCGGGCCTCGCCGCTGTGGAACGAGACCCCGCACGGCGGCTTCTACACGCAGGACGACATCCGCGAGATCGTCGCGTACGCCGCCGAGCGGCACGTCCGGGTGGTCCCGGAGATCGACGTACCGGGGCATTCGCAGGCCGCGATCGCCGCGTACCCGGAGCTGGGCAACACCGACGTCGTCGACACCGCCGCGCTCGGGGTCTGGGAGGACTGGGGGATCACCGAGAACGTGCTCGCGCCCACCGAGGCGGTGCTGCGCTTCTACGAGGGGGTCTTCGAGGAGCTGCTGGACCTGTTCCCGGCGGAGGTCTCACCCTTCGTGCACGTGGGCGGGGACGAGTGCCCCAAGGCGCAGTGGAAGGCCTCCGAGGCCGCCCAGGAGCGGATCCGCGAGCTGGGCGTGGACGGGGAGGACGGGCTGCAGTCCTGGTTCGTCCGGCACTTCGACCGCTGGCTCGCCGCGCGCGGGCGGCGGCTGATCGGCTGGGACGAGATCCTTGAGGGCGGGCTCGCGGACGGGGCCGCCGTGTCCTCGTGGCGCGGCTACGCGGGCGGGATCGCCGCCGCCGAGGCCGGGCACGACGTGGTCATGTGCCCCGAGCAGCGGGTGTACCTGGACCACCGGCAGGCGGCCGGCGCGGACGAGCCGATGCCCATCGGGTACGTGCGCTCGCTGGAGGACGTATACCGCTTCGAGCCGGTGCCGCCGAAGCTGTCGCCGGAGGCCGCCGCCCGGGTGCTGGGCGCGCAGGCCAACGTGTGGACGGAGGTCATGGAGAACCAGGACCGGGTCGACTACCAGGTGTTTCCGCGGCTGGTGGCCTTCGCCGAGGTGGTGTGGTCATGGCAGCCGGCGCCCGAGGAGCGCGACTTCGCGTGGTTCGAGGGGCGGATGGCCGCGCACTACGCGCGGTTGGCCGCGCAGGGGGTCGATTACCGGCCGCCGGGCGGACCGTTGCCGCGGCAGCGGCGGCCCGGTGTGCTCGGGCGTCCGATCGATGGCGCGCCCCCGAACGTGTGACAAGTGGATGACGGCGCCGACCCGAACCGAAAAGGAACGGGAGCGGAACTCTGCCTCAATTTCCCCCGATACAGGGAAAATCGGGCAATCGGGGAGGAGGGCCGTCGAAGACGGTGTGACAGGGCCGTACGGCCCGTACGGGGCACCGCGCCCGGGGCCGGCCGCAGCGGGCCGACCCTCGCGCCGGGCGGCCCGGAAGATGTGCCAGAGTTGCCACGTCCCGGCGGTGAGGACGTACCGTACGGCGGAACAGGCGTGAGCGCCGGAACCGGGACATCGGGAAGGGGCAGCTGGGTTGACCACGCACGCACCGCACGCACTGGATTCACCTCAGGGGCCGCAGGGCCCGCAGGCGGCGCAGTCCGTGACGCTGCCGGCCTCGCTCGACGAGGCCGTGGCGGCGCTCACCGCCATGCCCGCCGCCGTGCCGGTCGCGGGCGGCACCGACCTGATGGCCGCCGTCAACGCGGGGATGCTGCGGCCCGCCGCCCTGGTGGGCCTGGGCCGGATCAACGAGATCCGCGGCTGGCAGTACCAGGACGGCCACGCGCTGCTCGGTGCGGGCCTCACGCACGCCCGGATGGGACGGCCGGATTTCGCCGCTCTGATTCCCGCGCTCGCGGCCGCGGCCCGGGCCGCCGGCCCCCCGCAGATCCGCAACGCGGGCACCCTCGGCGGCAACATCGCCACCGCCGCGCCCACGGGTGACGCACTGCCCGTGCTGGCCGCGCTGGAGGCCGTGCTCGTCATCGTCGGCCCGGGCGGGCAGCGGGAGATCCCGGTGTCGTACCTGCTGGCCGGGCGGGAGATGCTGCGGCCCGGCGAGCTGATCGGCTTCGTGCGGGTGCCGCTGCTGCACGCACCACAGGTGTTCCTGAAGGCCACGGGCCGCACCGGGCCGGGGCGTGCCGTGGCGTCCGTGGGGCTCGTCCTGGATCCCGCGCGCCGGGGCGTGCGCTGCGCCATCGGCGCGGTCGCCCCGATGCCGCTGCGGCCGCTGGAGGCCGAGCAGTGGGTGGCCTCACTGATCGACTGGGACGGCGGGCGGACCCTGGCCCCCGAGGCGCTGGAGGCCTTCGGCGAGTACGTCGCGGCCGCGTGCGTGCCCGACCAGGGCGAGCCGGTGGCTCCCGGAGTACTGCATCTGCGGCGGACGGTGGCCGTGCTGGCGCGCAGGGCCCTGGGGAGGGCGCTGACCTCATGAGCGAGAACGAGAACGAGAACGTGACCCAGGGGAACGGCACGGCGGGCTGGGGCTGGGAACCGGTCCCGCAGGGCGGCGAGTACGACTCGGACGCCACGGCCTTCGTGAAACTGCCGCAGGACATGCTGGACGCGCTCGGCACCGGGGAGCCGCTCGCGGCGCCCGGGCACGGCTACGTGCCGCCGCCGATGATCGTGCCGCTCGGCTCGGGGAGTACGGATCCGGCGGCCACGGGGACGTGGTCGATTCCGGTGCAGTGGCCGGAGGCGGACGGCTCGGCACAGGGCGGCCCGGCGGGCGGTGCAGGTGCTGCCGCTGGTGGTGCTGGTGCTGCTGGTGCTGCTGGTCAGGGCCCGGGCTCCGGGTCGGTGGGCGGGCCGATCCCCGCGTCGATCCCGATCCCGGCGTCGGTCGCGGCGGCGTTCGCCGAGGCGGAGCCGGAGCAGCCGGTGACCGATCCGAGCGCGACGGCCGAGTGGCGGTTCCCGGAGGCGGCGCACGAGCCCGAGCAGGCCGGTCCGGCGACCGGGCAGTGGGCCGTGCCCGAGTTCAACGAAATTCCCGAGCAGTCGAACGACTACCGGCCGGGCGCTCTGGACGCCGACTGGAGCCAGGCCCCGGCGACGCTGCCGGGCGGCGCCCCGGCGCCGTGGGCGTACCTGACGCAGCAGCCTGCCGCGGACCCCGAGGCAGCAGCCGCCACCGGTGCCGCCGGTGCCGCTGCCGGTGTGCTGCCCGGCACGGACGAGGCCGCCGCCGCTTCGGCCGCCGCCGCCGCGACCGCGCATGCCGCCGGGCGGCTGCTCGGCGGGCCCGGAGTGGGCGCCGCGGCACGCGGGCCGCGGGTGCTGGGCGGGCCCGGGGTGGGCACCCCCCTGCCCGAGGGCGAGCCCGTGCACCAGGCCCCGCACGACATCGAGGCCGCGCACGGCCCGGCGGCGGAGCACGCCGAGGGCGCCAGGGCCACGGACCACGCGGAGCAGGGCGAATACACGGGGCACGCTGGGCATGCCGGGCATGCCGGGCATGCGGTCCAGGGGGAGTACGCCGGGCAGGGCGAGTACGCCGGGCAGGGCGAGTACGCCGGGTACGCGGAGCAGGCCGGGTACCCCGAGCCGTCCGCCACCTCTGCCTCCTCCGCCACCTCCGCCTCCGTCGCCGCCGCCGAGCAGCCGCCGGTGGCTCCCCCCGACCTGGATCTCTTCGGCGGGGTCCGTGTCCAGGCGCCGGCCGCCGAGCCCGCGCAGCCCGCCGGCACCGACGGCCACGGCTTCACCGCGTTCGGCCACGCGCCGGAGCCCGGCCCCGCGGCCGCGCACGAGGCGGAGCCCGTCGCTGCGGAGTCCGACCCCGGGAGCGGGGACGGGCCGGCCGCGCAGGAGCCCCCGGCCGACCTCATGCCGACCGTGGACACCGCCGACAGCGGGGACGCACTCCCGGACGAGGGCACCACCGAAGGTTTCCCGGCCGAGGTGGCGACGTACGAAGAAGACGCGACCGCCGGGGCCGCCGCCCATCACGAGCACCCGTCGGCCTCCTACGTCCTGCGCGTCAACGGCGCCGACCGGCCCGTCACCGGTGCCTGGATCGGCGAGTCCCTCCTGTACGTGCTGCGCGAGCGCCTCGGCCTCGCGGGCGCCAAGGACGGCTGCTCGCAGGGCGAATGCGGCGCCTGCGCCGTGCAGGTCGACGGCCGGCTCGTCGCCTCCTGCCTGGTACCGGCCGCCACGGCCGCCGGCAGCGAGGTGCGTACCGTCGAGGGTCTTGCGACCGGCGGGGAACTCTCGGACGTCCAGCAGGCGTTGTGCAGGTCGGGTGCGGTGCAGTGCGGGTTCTGCGTACCCGGCATGGCCATGACCATCCACGACCTGCTGGAGGGCAATCACGCCCCCAGCGAGCTGGAGACCCGTCAGGCCCTGTGCGGCAACCTCTGCCGCTGCTCCGGCTACGCGGGCGTCGTCGACGCCGTGCGCGAGGTCGTGGCCGAGCGCGAGGCGGCGGCCACGGAGCCCGCGGCCCCGGGCACAGGTGCACCGGAGCCGCGCATCCCGCATCAGGCAGCGCCCGGCGAGGGCGGCATCCACCACGGAGGCACGGCGTGAGCGGGCAGGACGCGGCGACGGCGACGACAACGCTCAACACCACGGTGACGGCCATGGCCGCCCCGGGTCCCGAAGCCTCCGAACAGCAGGTACCGCGCGGAATCGGAGCCTCCGTCCCGGCCGCGGACACCCGCGCCAAGACCGAGGGCACCTTCCCCTACGCCGCCGACCTGTGGGCCGAGGGCCTCCTGTGGGCCGCCGTGCTGCGCTCCCCGCACGCCCACGCCCGGATCCTCTCCATCGACACCACGGCCGCCGCCGAGATGCCCGGCGTCCGCGCCGTCGTCACCCACGCCGACGTGCCCGGCGCCACCACACACGGCCGCCGGATCGCCGACCGGCCGGTGTTCGCGCACGACGTCGTACGCCACCACGGCGAGGCCATCGCCGCCGTCGCCGCCGACCACCCCGACACCGCACGGCTGGCCGCCGCCGCGATCGCGGTCGAGTACGAGCTCCTCGACCCGGTCACCGACCCCGAGCAGTCCTTCGGCGCCCCCGCCCTGCACCCCGACGGCAACCTGATCCGGCACATCCCGCTCCGCTACGGCGACCCGGAAGCCACCGGCGACATCGTGGTCGAGGGCCTGTACCGGATCGGCCGCCAGGACCCGGCCCCCATCGGCGCCGAGGCCGGACTGGCCGTGCCACGCCCCGACGGCGGCGTGGAGCTCTACACCGCGTCCACCGACCCGCACACCGACCGCGACCTGGCCGCCGCCTGCTTCGGACTGGATCCGGACCGCGTGCGCGTGGTCGTCACCGGCGTGCCGGGCGCGACGGCCGACCGCGAGGACGCCGCCTTCCAGCTCCCGCTCGGCCTGCTCGCCCTGCGCACGGGCTGCCCGGTCAAACTGGCCGCCACCCGCGAGGAGTCCTTCCTCGGCCACACCCACCGGCACCCGACCCTGCTGCGCTACCGCCACCACGCGGACGCGGAGGGGCGCCTCGTCAAGGTCGAGGCGCAGATCCTCATGGACGGCGGCGCCTACGCCGATTCCTCCTCCGAGTCCCTGGCGGCGGCGGTGGCCTTCGCCTGCGGCCCGTACGTCGTCCCGCACGCCTTCGTCGAGGGCTGGGCGGTACGCACCAACAACCCGCCGTCGGGCCACGTCCGCGGCGAGGGCGCCATGCAGGTGTGCGCCGCGTACGAGGGCCAGATGGACAAGCTCGCGGCCGCCCTCGGCATCGACGGGGCCGAGCTGCGCCTGCGCAACGTCCTGGCGACGGGAGACCTGCTCCCCACCGGCCAGACGGTGACCTGCCCGGCCCCGGTGGCGGAACTGCTGCGCGCGGTCCGCGACTTCGAACTGCCCGCCCTGCCCAAGGACGCCCCGGAGGACGAGTGGCTCCTGCCGGGCGGCCCGGAGGGCGCGGGCGAGCCGGGCGCGGTACGGCGCGGGGTGGGCTACGGCGTCGGCATGGTTCACATGCTCGGCGCCGAGGGGGCCGACGAGGTCTCCACGGCCACGGTGAAGGTGGTGGGCGGCGCGGCCACGGTCATCTGCGCGGCCGTCGACACCGGCCAGGGCTTCGCCACACTGGCCCGGCAGATCGTCCAGGAGGTCCTGGGCGTCGACGAGGTCGCCATGGCCCCGGTGGACACCGACCAGCCGCCGGCCGGCCCGTCGGCGCACGGCCGCCACACGTGGGTGTCGGGCGGCGCGGTGGAGCGGGCGGCCAAGATGGTCCGCACCCAGCTCCTCCAGCCGATGGCCCACAAGCTGGGCATGTCGACGGAGCTCCTGCAGATCCAGGACGGTCGCATCACGTCGTACGACGGCGCGTTCTCGATGTCGGTGACGGAGGCGATGGCCGGCAAGGAACTCTGGGCGACGGCCCAGTGCCGCCCCCACCCCACGGAACCCCTGGACGCGGACGGCCAGGGCGACGCCTTCGTGGGCCTCGCCTTCTGTGCGATCCGCGCGGTGGTGGACGTGGACATCGAACTGGGCTCGGTCCGGGTCGTGGAACTCGCGGTGGCCCAGGACGTGGGCCGCATCCTGAACCCCCGTCAGCTGGAGGCCCGTATCGAGGCGGGCGTCACCCAGGGCGTGGGCGCGGCCCTGACGGAGAACCTCCGCACGGTCTCCGGCCTGATCCGCCACCCGGACCTGACGGGCTACGCCCTGCCGACGGCGCTGGACGCCCCGGCGGTCCGCATCGTCAAGCTGGTCGAAGAACGCGACGTGGTGGCCCCGTTCGGCGCGAAGGCGGCGAGCGCGGTCCCCGTGGTGACGACCCCGGCGGCGGTGGCCTCGGCGGTCCGCGCGGCCACGGGCCGCCCGGTGAACCGCCTGCCGATCAGGCCTTCCGCGGCGGTGGGTACGCCCAACTCGTGACCGTGTGACCCGCATTGCACGTGCAACCCCGGACTTGGGCCTGTCGGCGCCGGTCGCTAGAGTGATCGGTACCGGTGTGCGCGTGCGCGCGGACACGGGTGCGAACGGGGACGGGGAGCGGCGGAAACGCCGCGACCACGGGGAGACGGGGAGGCCAACGTGGCAGAGGACAACGGGGCGGGCCAAGTGACAGCGGCCCTCGCGCTGGGGCTGGCGGGTCCGATGGGCGCGATCGCAGCGACGGCCGCAGGAGCGGCCGCTGCGGCGCTGCGGGTCGAGTTCGACTCGATGAACGAGTACAAGCGCATGGTGGACTCGCTGTTGGACGACCTCACCGGCTCCGACGCGGACCACAAGAAACTGGCGGACGACAAACTGCCGGCCAGCAAGCTCGGTAAGGGCTTCACGGAGGTCGACGCGCTGTTCAAGTCGTACGACACGGTCGTCACGGAGCTGCAGAAGCTCTCGAAGGGGCTGGCTGGGACGATCGAGGCCCTGGGCATCGCGGTCCTGTCGGCGGGCAACAACTACGCCGGCGTGGACGAGGAGACCAAGCAGCGCATGGCGGCCATCGCCAGGGAGGCGAAGGCGCAGTACGTGGAGGATCGCGACCCGTGGCCGGAGGAACAGCGCCGCCTCAAGGAAGCCAACCAGCCACCGACGTCCACGACTCCGACTCCGTCGCCCAGCACGGCGGGAGGTAGCTACTCATGACCGATTTCGAACCCTTCACGCACCAGCAGATGCGCGACATGATCGCTTCGCTGGACCCCACCTCGGTCCAGGCGCGGGCCGACCAGCTGAAGAAGGCCGCCGAGGACATCAAGAAGATCGGCGAGGCGCTCAAGCGCCACGTCGTGACCGGCTGGGAAGGCGAAGGAGCCGTCGCCTTCCAGGAGTGGGTGGGCCGAGCGGGCAACGCGACGCTGCGCCTGGGCGAGTACAGCGCCAAGGGCGGGACGGCGATGGGCTGGGTCGTCCAGACGATGACCGAGGCCACGAAGATGACCGCGGTCGACGCGACGGCGACCAAGAACCTCGCGGCGGCCATCGAGCACCACAACGACCCGGACGCGGCGAAGACCCGCTCCGAGGCGCAGACGATTCTGGACGCGGACCACCGCGAGGCGGTGCGGCTGATGACCAACCTGGCGCAGTCGTACCAGCAGTCGTCCACGGAGATGGACAACGGGACGATCCCGACGTTCCCGCCGCCGCCGCCGGTGCTGTTGCCGCCGGCCCGCTATGGCAACGAGGACCTGGAACGGTCCAGTGGAGGATCCGGAGGGGTCGGTTCGGCCGGCTCGTCGTACCCGCTGACAGGTCCTGGCGGCAGTGCGCCCTCGAACGAGCCGGGCTTTGTTCAGGAACGTCCGTCGCAGCCGGACAACACCCTGCCGACGACGACTCTGCCCGTGCCGGTGACCCCCGACCGTGATGTGGAGGTGGACCTCGACACCGTCGGCACACTGCCTCCTAACCAGACGCTGCCTCCGGTGACGCCGACGCCCGGTGGCCCGCCGCCCACGAGCCCCGGCGGTCCGCCCATCGGTCCCTTCGTGCCGCCTGTGGCAGTTCCGCCGATCAGCGGGGTGAAGGGGCCGGGTCTCCCCGGTGTCTTCGGCCCCGGCATCCCTGTCCCGGGCACGACCGGTCCTCTCGGCAAGGGCGGCGGCCTGCCCGGCATGCTCCCGCGTGACAGCGGCATCATGGGCGGCCGCCCCGTGACGTCCACCGGCCCCAGCTCGGGTATCCCGCGGGGTACGGTCATCGGCGAAGGCGCCCAGGCGGGCCGTCCCATGGGTGGCGGAGGTATGGGCCACGGTGGCGGTGGCGCCCACGGCAGCAGCCAGGGAGCCTTCTCTGGCGGACGTCGGCTGGCTTCGGAGCCGGGAGGCGTCGTCGGAGGGCGTCAGACCGGTGCGGCCGGTCGCCCGGGCGTGGGCGGCCAGCCGTTCACCCAGGGCGGTTCGGGCCTCGTCCGCAATGGCGTCGGCGGTGGCGCGGGCATGGGTTCCATGGGCCATGCGGGCGCCGGCACGCAGACTCCGGGTAAGCGACGGAACGACCAGGGGGGCGAACGCCCCGACTACCTGGCCGAAGACGAAGAGACCTGGCAGGGCAGCCGCCGTGTTGTCCCGCCGGTGATCGACTGAGCAGAACGGACATTGCACGGGATGCGCATGCGCAAGGCGACCTCGGCCCTGGTGGGTCTCCTTCTGGCCGGGGTCGCCGCGACCCCTGCCCATGCGGAGACCGTTCGATCCCAGCAATGGCATCTCGACGCCATGAAGGCTGACGACATCTGGAAGGTCAGCACGGGCAAGGGCGTGACCGTCGCGATCATCGACGATGGCGTCAAGGAGATCCCTGAACTGAAGGGGCAGATCATCCCGGGCACGGATCTCGTGTCGCAAGGTGGAGATGGGCGTAGCGACAACAGTGGTCATGGCACAGGCATAGCGGCCATGATCGCTGCGACGGGTAAACACCCGAGCGGCGACGGTGGTTTCGGGCTGGCACCCGGCGTCAAGATCCTCCCAATCCGTGTCGCCAACGCTGAATTGGCCACACCGTCTTGGGCCGCGGCTATTCGGTTCGCAGCCGAATCGGATGCCAAGGTCATCAATATCTCCCTGGGAATCGGTGGTACGCCTGAGACTGACCGGGCGCGGGCCGAAGCGGTCAAGTATGCGCTCTCGAAGGGAAAGCTGGTCTTCGCTGCCGTAGGGAATTCCGGGGATGTAGGCAACGAGGTTGAGTACCCGGGTGCGACCCCTGGGGTGGTCGGCGTAGGCGCGACAGATGCCAAGGGCAAGGCGACCGCGGAATCCCAACATGGTCCCCAGGTGGACCTGGCCGCCCCGGGTATCGATATTGTCACCGCTTGCTCTGGCAAGACGGGGTTGTGCAAAACCCACGGCACCAGTGACTCCTCAGCCCTCGCATCCGCCTCCGCCGCCCTCATCTGGTCCGCCCACCCCGAGTGGACCAACAACCAGGTCCTGCGCGTCCTCCTGAACACCGCCGGGAAGCCCACCGACGGCGTCGAGCGCAACGACTACATCGGCTACGGCATCGTCCGCCCCCTCATCGCGCTGTCCAACCCCGGTGACCCCGGCCCGGCCGACGCCTACCCGCTGCCCGATCTCGCGGCGGCGGATGCGGCCAAGAAGCCCTCCGCGGCTCCCGACGGCAAGGCCCCCGACGCGGCCGCGTCGAAGCCCGCGGCGCAGGCCGAGGAGAAGAAGAGTGGTAGTTCTCTTCCCTGGATCGCCCTCGGTCTGGGAGCCTGCGTGCTGATCGGTGGGGCCGTGACCGTGGTCGTCGTACGACGTAACCGCTGACCCCGGGGCCGATCCGACCTGCACCCTGGCTTCGGGAGTTCACGCGATGTCGTTCGACGAGGAATGGTCGGCGGCTCGCGCCACGGCCACCGCCCATGTCACCATGCGCCTCAATCAGGCGCCCGCCGATCCCGGCGGTGGTGGCGGTGGCGGTGACCTCGACCTCAATCAGGACCACATCGGTGCGATCGGCTCCGAGGCGTACAAGCTGCACACGCGCCTGCAGACCGACGGCAAGCACGCCGCCACCGCAACCGCCGAAGCCGCCGGGGCCCTCACGAAGGAGGCCTTCGCCGGCGGGGCGGCGCTCCTCAAGGCCAACAGCGTCTGGGAGAGCCAGGTGAAGACCCTCGTGGCCGCCTGCGCCAACATCTCCAACGGCCTGGACTACTCGCTCGCCTCCCATGTCAAGGACGAGCAGCAGCTCCAGGCGGACTTCTCCGCGTCCGCGATAGACGAATACCTCAAGTAGGCGCCCCGCATGCTGACGTACGAGAACGTGATGAACGCGCCCCTGGACAAGCTCCAGACGGCCGTCACCGACTGGACGGCGATGGCCGGCAAGCTGGACGAGCTGGCCGAGGCCGCCCGCAACGGCATGAAGGCGAAGTCCGACAAGGCCGAGTGGAGCGGGGTCACCGCAGGAGTGGCGCGACCGTTCGTCGACAAGACGGCCAAGGAGTTCGAGGACGCGGCCAAGGCCGCCAAGGGCATGCACCAGGTCCTCGCCGACGCCCACGCGACGTTCAAGGCCGCCCAGGACGCGCTGAAGAAGCTCGCCGCGGAGGCCCCGGCGGCCGGCTTCCAGGTCGATGCCAGTGGGCGGGTCACGGCCATTCCGCTGCCCACCGAGGGGGAGCGGAACGCGGCCCGGCACGACCCCGACTACCAGCAGACCCTGAATGCGAACCGCAACGCGTGGCAGTCCCGTGTCAACCGGGCGGTCGAGGACGCCCAGGACGCCGACGACTCCCTGGTCCGGGCCCTCCAGGCGAACCTCGCGGACGCACACGACTTCAGCGGAGCGAAGTTCACCACCCTCGATGCCGAACAGGCGGCCCGCGCCGCCGGCCTGATGAAGAAGGTCACCGGCGAGGGCGGCACGGCGCGCAACGTCGAGGCGCTGCGCGAGCTGGAGGAACTGCTCGACGACAACCGTACGGACCCCGAGTTCTCGACGGGCTTCTACCGGACGATCGGCGCCGAGGGCACGCTGGAGATGTACTCCAAGATGTCCCTCGACGCGACGGGCCTGGGGCCGGCGGGCAAGGACCGCGCGCTGATGGTCGCGAACATCCAGAGCGACATGGGTGCGATGCTCGGGCTCGCGACGCACAAGGACGTTCCCCATCACCTCGACGCGGCCTGGACGACCCAGCTGATGAAGGCGGGCCGCAAGGAGATGGCCGTCTACGGCGGCGTGCAGCAGATCTACGGCTACCAGGCCCTGGGCGCGCTGCTGCGCGAGGGGAAGTACGACACGGAGTTCCTCACCTCGGTCGGCCGCGACATGGTCGCCATGGACCGCAAGGACCCGAGGGCCTGGGAGTTCCACACCCCGTACGGTCTGGAGTCGGTCCTCAGCCAGGGCCAGGACGGCCGCGGCTTCTACCCGCTGACCGGCCTGATGGAGGCGCTGGGCAACAACCCGGACGCGGCGACGGCGTTCTTCAACGAGCCGGTCCGCGAGGACACCGACAAGGACGGCATCGTCACGAAGGACGACAAGCCGGTCTCGGGGCAGCACGGCAAGGACCAGGGCATGGTCGACTACATGCTCGACAAGAAGCCGTACATGGACAGCTTCGACATATCGCGGACCGGCGACCTGCACCCGGCCCAGCAGGCGCTCGGTGACGCCCTGATGGCGGCGGTCTCGCACCGGGGCCCCGGCGACGAGGACTCCCCGCCGGTCCCGCACACCAAGGAGATGGCGGCCGTCATGGAACGGGTCGTCGAGAAGATCGGCGACAAGCCGGAGCTGATCGACGCGGACCCGAAGGAACCGGACGGCCCGCTGAACGGCCTGTCCGGGCACTTCGGCCAGATGGCGGCCGAGTACATGCCGGACATCCAGGCGTCGGCGGAGAACGGCAGCGGGATGATCAAGGCCAACGGCGAGATGGCCGAGTTCAACAAAGCCGACATGGCGGCGTTCATCGGAGCGGTGGGCCAGGACCCGGACGCGTACGGCGCCATCACCAACGCTCAGCGGGCGTTCACGACGACACTCATCAACGATGTCATCGCGCACCGGAGCGAGTACGAGGAGATCGACGCGGCGATCACGGTTGCCGTGCACCCCGGTGGCCAGATAGCGGGCATCCTTTCCGAGGCCAGGGCCGAGGGAACGTTCGCGGAGAACGGCCACAAGGCGGAGGAATACGTCAAGGGCGTCGAGGACAACGCCAAATGGATCAACCGGGCCATCAGTGCGGCAGGCGGAAAGTATCTGGAGATGGTGCCGCTCGCCGGAGACGTCGTGGAATGGCTCCAGGAGGACATCACGGAGGGCGTGGTCGAGCGGGCCACGAAGGACCAGGCGGAGAAGACCGGGGAGGCCGACCACAAGGCCGTGCTCGACTACACGCAAGCACAGCTGGAGGCGGGCCGTTCGGCGGAACAATCGGTCCGCAAGGCCGCAGAGGGGACGGGGATGAACCAGAGGAGCATCGACGCCCTCGCCGGGCTGGCCTCGGCGGAGACGGCGAACGCCCACGCGGTCGGCCGCGGCCACGTCGTCACGTCGAACGGCGGCTCCTGATGCGCGGCGTTGCCGGCCCCCGGGTACTCGCTGCGATGCTGGTCGGGGTGGCAGCTCTGACCGGATGCGGCGAAGAGAAGAACTCCGCGGCCGAGCAGTTGCCGGAGCGCACCTGCTTCGGCGTCTTCACCCGATCCGATCTGGAGCCTCTGATGGGCTACGGCGAGACGGTGGAGGCGTCAGGCCCGGCCGATGCCCGCCTGACCGCTTCGCGCCGAACGGCCACCTGCAACGTCGCCGTCGACGGCAAGGGCCGGGTCCTCGTCACGGCCACGCGCCAGCCTCTCGGGCAGAGCTTCGTCTGGCCGCCCACCGACCCGCCCGCGCCGGATCCGCTGCCCCTCGGCGACAAGGGCATCGTGTGGGACACAGGTGCGCGCACCGCCCTGACCTGCAAGGGGTCCAAGGATTCCTTCGAGCTCGAGCTGGGGCTCAGCGGATCCGTGGAGCACATGAAGGCGGGCACCTCGCGGGCGCTGTTCACCGCGCTCATGACGAAGTTCCTGGAGTCCGCCAAGCAGCAGACCGAGTGCGGCGCATAAGGACGCGCATGCCTGGTGACGGCGTGATCGACACCTGAGACGCACCGCCCCGTCAGACCGATGGCCTTACGGGGCGGTGCGCAGTGTGTGCGCGGGTGCCTACTTGATGTTCAGCGGGACCGTATCGCCTTCGGTGAGGTTGTCCAGCTGGATGGCCCTGGTGAACGTTTGGGCCTTCTTCCCCGGTGCCTTGCACGTGACCTCGGCCGCGAGGGCGAACGGCGAGTCCAACGGGGCGTCGATGCTGATGGGGCCGAACGTCGCCCTGCGGTTGGCCGGGTTGTTGGTGGGACCCGACCCGTCGTCTTCATCGCTGTCCAGCGATACCCGGGTGGGGACAGAGTCGTTGGGGGCCGGGAATGCGTTCTTGCAGGTCACCTTGCCGCTGAAGGACACCGTTCCGACCGGGGGCGCTGCTGAGGCCTGACCGGCCGTCAGGAGGCCTCCGGCCAGCACCGCGGCGACGATTGGGGCCATGGTCACGCGAGTGCGAGACCTGCCAGAGATGCGGGACGTGTGGGACGTGCGCGTAGACATGGGACCACCTGCTCGTTGGCGTACGAGTAGTTCTGTGGAGGCCGACCCTGACGCCGACACGACAGGCGTGACATGGGGGATCGCCAGGTTTCGCGGGGTCGTCCGTGAATCGGGCCAGGGTTCAGCTGCCGCGCTTTGACCAGCTGATTCGGCAGCCCTCAGGCCCTTCACCCACCACATTCCTACAGCGCCTCCCGGCCCGCAACCGGAACGGTTTCTCCGGTACCGCGCGGGTATTCCCAGGAAATCCCGGGAGCCGTTCCACTGCTCCAGTGACTGCCGCACTCGTCACCGTACGTCAGCTGCCGGTCGTACAGCCGGGTTGTTGCGGGCGAAGTCGTGCGGGGACGAGTCGACCGGATGTCCCGTCCGGTCGGTTGAGGAACGTCAGGGCTGCGGGTCATTGACAGACGAACTAAAAGGCGGCATCCCATCTGGGATGCCGCCTTTTGGTTTTCCCTGTTCGGGACGCCAGAAGCCGTGACCGGATTCGAACCGGCGTAACCCGCTTTGCAGGTTTGTCCGGGCCCGGTAGGGCCAGATCCAGGGTCGTTCAACCTGGTTCATTCCCGTGTACCCGTCCGGGGTCTGACCCGTCCTGAACGGCCCTGGACGGGTCTGAATGAGACGCAAACTGAGACGGGGGTCAGCCTGGCTGACCTGCATATCTACCCTTCGAACGTCAGAGGCGAGAGGCTTCTAGAGCTGTGATCACAGCCGCAGCGTCACCGTCGTACATCAGGTGCGGCTCGTCTGACTGAGGAGGAATGAACCGAGTGCGGTACCGCTGGAGGTCGCTCTCTGAAAAGTAGATCGAGGTGGGGTCGTTAGGGTGTTCCCCGATGAGCAAGGCCGCAGTCCGTCCCACCGTAGGGACTGGGCCGAGTGGAAGGCCCTGCTGGTGGAAGCGAAGGTTCGTGACGGGCGTCTGCACGACGCGCGCCACACGGCCGCCACGGTTCTGCTCATCCTCGGAGTATCCGAGCGGGCCGTCATGGGCCTCATGGGGTGGTCGACCACGGCCATGGCCGCGCGGTACCAGCACATGGTCAACGCGGTGCGGGCCGACGTGGCACGGCAGGTCGACGGACTGATCTGGAAGACCGCCGCGGAGCGGCCGGACGATGACGACGACGGCACGGTCGGCGTGCTCGTACCGGCCAACTGAGTCGGAAACTGAGACGGGGCAGCAGAGCCCGGCAGCGCTGGCCAGAAGAGCGCAGACGCTCCGGATCGCCCGGCAGCCCCTGGGCTGCCGACACTGCTGCACGCACGGCTGGACAACTTGCGAGCATCTGGGTATGAGGTCCGATTGGCATCCATGCGGCCGGGCTGAGCGTCCAATCGACGGAAGCCGATCCGTCCGTCAAGAGGCATGGATCCCTGCCGCCTGAAACACAGTCACCAGGTCCGAGCTCGCCCGCTACCGATGAAAGGCGACACGTTGGGAGGGATGAGTGTTCGGTCAACCAGTCACGGGAAGCAGGTTTTTTCGCCCGTCGTAGGTGCCCGCTCCGCATGCCGCCATGAGAGCCCGAGAGTAGGCTCGTTTACAGAGGGTGGCCGTGGTGACGACAACCCATGGCACCTGCCCGCACTCGCGATTCCAGTAGTCCGCGTGGCAGCCTTTGCCCTGGGTCGCGGGGGTCCTTCGCGACAATCGAGGAGTCATCGTGGCACGGGAACTGCTGTTCTTCAATTCTCGCAGTGGCCGCATCCAAACCGCCCGGCTCGACACCAACGGACACTTCGACGGCCTGGACGAAGGCCAGCTCAACTCGGGCTGGACCGCCGTCACCGCAGTGGGGCGAGAGCTGCTGTTCTACAACTCCGACAACGGCATCATCGCAACTGGCCGGCTCGACA
>NZ_JBIAVJ010000002.1:359866-433883 GCF_042894025.1 Streptomyces sp. NPDC001549 | reverse complement strand
CTTGGACGAAGGAAAGCTCAACTCGGGCTGGACCGCCGTCACCGCAGTGGGGCGAGAGCTGCTGTTCTACAACTCCGACAACGGCATCATCGCAACCGGTCGGCTCGACACCAACGGACACTTCGGCGGCCTGGACGAAGGAACACTCGACCCTGGCTGGGCGATCGTCGTATCCGTCACCTGAACGTCCACTCCGTACCTCCATTACCGTCGATGACCGTGGGGCGCCGGAGGGAGTCCGTGCCCCCGGAGCCGCCCCGCCGGCAGGATGCCGTCGCATGTGCGGTCGGCGCCTGCGTGGCAACTGAGACGGGCACTGAGACGGACGAGCAGAAGGGCAGCACCCCTCAGGGGTGCCGCCCTTCTGTTTTGCCCGCTCAAGGCGCTAGAAGCCGTGACCGGATTCGAACCGGCGTAACCCGCTTTGCAGGCGAGTCCCTCAACCACTCGGGCACACGGCTGTGTGGTGGTGACGTGCATGACGCTACGGGGGTCCGCGGGGCCGGGGAAGGGGTGCGCGGCCCGTGCAATGCGACTGCCATGCCGCGTTCACAGTCCGGCGGACCTAGGTCTCCGGGACGAGAGCGGGATCCGTCGAATTGACAGGGTCACTCCGGGGCTACGCACCTTACTCTGGGGCGATGAGCGCCCTTGAACCCCGCGTGCCCCAGAGAATCGCACCGATCCCGCCCCCGCCCCGGGGCGGGATTCTCGGGTCCGCGTACCGGACGCTCAGCATCGGGATCATCTCCGTCGTCTTCCTCATCGCCTTCGAGGCCACCGCCGTCGGCACGGCCATGCCCGTCGCCGCCCGTGAGCTGGAGGGGATCGGGCTCTACGCCTTCGCCTTCTCCGCCTACTTCACCACCAGCCTCTTCGGCATGGTCCTGGCCGGCCAGTGGGCCGACCGGCAGGGGCCGCTGCGGCCGCTGACCGTCGGGATCGCCGCCTTCGCCTCCGGGCTCGTGATCTCCGGGACCGCCGGGGTCATGTGGGTGTTCGTCCTCGGCCGGGCCGTGCAGGGCTTCGGTGGCGGGCTGGTCATCGTCGCCCTGTACGTCGTCGTCAGCCGGGCCTACGAGGAGCGGCTGCGGCCCGCGATCATGGCGGCGTTCGCCGCGAGCTGGGTGGTCCCTTCGATCGTCGGGCCGCTGGCCTCCGGGACGGTCACCGAGCACCTCGGATGGCGGTGGGTGTTCCTCGGGATACCGGCCCTCGTCGTCGTGCCGCTGGTGGTGGCCCTGCCGGCGATACGGCGGACGGCGTCCGGGCCCGTCGACCCCGACGCCCCGCCCGTGGCCTTCGACCGGCGGCGGATCCGGCTGGCCTTCGGCATCTCGGTGGGGGCGGGGCTGCTCCAGTACGCCGCCCAGGACCTGCGGTGGCTGTCGCTGGCGCCGGGCATCGCCGGCGCCGCCCTGCTCGTGCCCGCCGTGCTGGGGCTGCTGCCGCGCGGGACCTACCTGGCGCGGCGCGGGCTGCCGTCCGTGGTGCTGCTGCGCGGGGTCGCCGCCGGGTCGTTCATCGCGGCGGAGAGCTTCGTACCGCTGATGCTGGTCACCCAGCGGGGGCTGAGCCCGACGATGGCCGGGTTCTCGCTCGCGCTGGGCGGGGTGACCTGGGCGGCGGGCTCATGGGTGCAGTCCCGGGGCCGGGTGGCGCCGTACCGGGAACGGCTGATGGTGGGCGGGATGGTGCTGGTGGCGCTGGCCATCGCCGCGGCGCCCGCCGTGCTGATCGAGTCCGTGCCGGTGTGGACGCTGGCGCTGGCCTGGGCGGTCGGCTGCCTGGGCATGGGCCTGGTGATCGGCTCCACGAGCGTGCTGCTGCTCCAGCTGTCGGCGCCGGAGGAGGCGGGAACCAACTCCGCCTCGCTGCAGATCTCGGACGCGCTGGCGAACGTGGTGCTGCTGGCCGGCGGGGGCGCCGCGTTCGCCGCGCTGGGCGGTGGCGCGGTGGGGGCCGCGCACACCGTGACCGCCGGGACGTCGGCCTCGCACCCGGCTGCCTTCGCCGTGGTGTTCCTGCCGATGGCCTGCGTGGCGCTGGTGGGGGCCTGGGTGGCGACCCGGCTGGATCCCGCCAAGGTCCCCGCCAAGGTCCCCGCCAAAGATCCCGCCAAAGATCCAGCCAAGGAGTGACCGCCCGGGCCTGCCAGGCGCCGGAGAATCCGGCTGCGCCACGACCGGCTGCCGCACTACCGTTCCGCCCATGAACGAGCTGATCATCAGACTCTCCGACGCCGAGCGCGCGGAGTGCGCCGACCTCGCCGACGCGACGGGCCGGTCGCCCGAGGAGCTCGCGCTGGACGCCGTACGGGCGCTGCTGCGGGCCGAGCGCGGCCGGGTCGGGGCCGAGGCGCTGCGGCTCGCGCTGCGGCACGCGCCCCTGCTGAAGCGGCTCGGCGAATGAGCGCCCCCACGGCCCCGGTGCGCCACCTCACGCTCGCCGAGGTCCTCGACCTGGCCCGGCACGCCTGCCTGGCCCAGGACCAGCCCGTCGAACTGCGCGCCCCCGGGCTGCTGGAGTCGGCCGTGCACCGGCCCCGCGCCCGCATGTTCGGGACCCCCGCGCACGAGGACCCGTACGAGCAGGCCGCCGCGCTGCTCCACGGCATCGCGGCCAACCACCCCCTGGTCGACGGGAACAAGCGCACCGCCTGGCTCGCCGCGGCGACCTTCCTCGCCGTGAACGGGGCCGACCCGGGCGACGTGGACCAGGAGGCCGCGTACGCGCTGGTCATCGATGTGGCCGCCGGGCACGAGAGCGACGTCGCGCGGATCGCCGCGCGGCTGCGGACGCTGCTCGCCCCGCCGATGTGACGCTCGCCGCACCCGCCGAGGTCACGGGCCTGTCCCTCCGCGAGGGGCGGGCCCGGGCCGGTAGGGTGGCCCGGTTGTCCTACGTACGACTGCCTGCCACCCGTACCAGATACGCCGAGAGCACGAACCGGAGACCGTGACTACTACCGCCTCCCACCATCTCTCACCCGCCTTCCCCGGCCGTGCCCCCTGGGGTACCGCCAACAAGCTGCGTGCCTGGCAGCAGGGGGCGCTCGACCGCTACATCCAGAACCAGCCGCGGGACTTCCTCGCGGTCGCCACGCCCGGCGCCGGCAAGACCACCTTCGCGCTCACCCTCGCCTCCTGGCTGCTGCACCACCACGTCGTGCAGCAGGTGACCGTCGTCGCGCCGACCGAGCACCTGAAGAAGCAGTGGGCGGAGGCGGCGGCCCGGATAGGCATCCGGCTCGACCCCGAGTACTCCGCCGGACCGCTCAGCAAGGACTACCACGGGGTCGCGGTCACCTACGCCGGTGTCGGCGTGCGGCCGATGCTGCACCGCAACCGCTGCGAGCAGCGCAAGACCCTCGTCATCCTCGACGAGATCCACCACGCCGGTGACTCGAAGTCCTGGGGTGAGGCCTGCCTGGAGGCCTTCGACCCGGCGACCCGGCGCCTGGCCCTGACCGGAACGCCCTTCCGGTCCGACACGAACCCGATCCCCTTCGTCACGTACGAGGAGGGCAACGACGGGATCCGCCGGTCCTCCGCCGACTACACCTACGGCTACGGCAACGCGCTCGGCGACGGCGTCGTCCGGCCGGTCATCTTCCTCTCCTACAGCGGCAACATGCGCTGGCGGACCAAGGCCGGCGACGAGATCGCCGCCCGGCTCGGCGAGCCGATGACCAAGGACGCCATCTCCCAGGCCTGGCGCACGGCGCTGGACCCGCGCGGCGACTGGATGCCGAACGTGCTGCGGGCCGCCGACCAGCGGCTGACGGAGGTCAGGAAGGGCATCCCGGACGCCGGCGGCCTCGTCATCGCCTCCGACCAGGACTCGGCGCGCGCCTACGCCAAGCTGCTGCGGGAGATCACCGGCAGCAAGGCGACCGTGGTGCTCTCCGACGACACCGGCGCGTCGAAGCGGATCGACGAGTTCAGTGAGGACGGCAGCCGCTGGATGGTGGCGGTCCGGATGGTGTCCGAAGGCGTCGACGTACCGCGCCTCGCGGTGGGCGTCTACGCCACCACCATTTCGACGCCGCTGTTCTTCGCGCAGGCCGTCGGCCGGTTCGTGCGTTCGCGCAGGCGCGGCGAGACGGCTTCCGTGTTCCTGCCGACCATTCCCTATCTCCTCGGCTTCGCCAACGAGATGGAGGTCGAGCGCGACCACGTCCTCGACAAGCCGAAGAAGCAGGGCGAGGAGGATCCGTACGCCGAGTCCGAGAAGGAGATGGACGAGGCGAACAAGCAGGAGGACGAGGACACCGGCGAGGACGAGCAGATGTCCTTCGAGGCGCTGGAGTCCGACGCGGTCTTCGACCGGGTCCTCTACGACGGCGCCGAATTCGGTATGCAGGCGCACCCGGGCAGCGAGGAGGAGCAGGACTACCTCGGCATCCCCGGGCTGCTGGAGCCGGACCAGGTGCAGATGCTGCTGCAGAAGCGGCAGTCGCGGCAGATCGCGCACAGCCGGCGCAAGCCGGACGCGGAGGCGGACCTGCTGGAGCTGCCGGCGGACCGGCGGCCCGTGGTCTCGCACAAGGAGCTGCTGGAGCTGCGCAAGTCGCTGAACACGATGGTGGGCGCCTACGTCCACCAGAGCGGGAAGCCGCACGGGGTGATCCACACGGAGCTGCGCCGGGTGTGCGGCGGGCCGCCGAGCGCGGAGGCGACCGCGGGGCAGCTGCGCGAGCGGATCAAGAAGGTGCAGGAGTGGGCCACCCGTATGCGGTGAGTTCCCACGAAGTGGGGGACGGGGTCCGTGCGGAGGTTCGCACGGACCCCGTCCGCCGTTACGCGGTCGGGCGGCGCCGGCGGCCGGTGCCGGCGACCAGGGCCGCGCCCATGGCGAGCGCCACGCCGGCGCCGCCGAGGGCCCAGCTGGTGGCCGCGTCGGAGCCGGTCTCGGCCAGCTGCCCACCGGTGGTGGGCGCCGTGCCGGTGCCGTTTCCGGTGCCCGTCCCCGTGCCGGTCCCGGTCCCGGTCCCGTTTCCGTTTCCGTTTCCGTCGACGATCGGCTTGGCGCCGCCGTCCGGCGTGGGCTGGTTGCCGGTGCTCGTCGCCGGGTTGATCGAGGTGTAGGCGAAGGCCACGTCGGAGGTGATGTGGTCCACGCCGTGGTCGTCAGCGAGCACGACGGCGAAGATCTTGCCGACCGGGGCGTCCTTGCTGAACTTGGCCCGCAGCTGGATGTCGAACTTCGCGTCCTTGCCGACGGCGCGGTCGATGACCGTGCCGGCGAGCTGACCGGACGGATCCTTCTCGGCGGGGACCCAGCGCTCGCCGTCAAAGATCTCCAGGTCGAGGTGCTTCGCCTGGATGCTGTTGACGGCGTTGTCGAAGATGAGCGTGAAGCCGTACTCGTCGATCTTCTTCTTGCCGGAGTTGTCGACGCTCAGGGAGAACGGCTGCCAAGCGCCGCCGGCCGTGAAGCCGCCCTTGGGCAGGCCCTGCACCGAGACCTTCGGGCCGTTGTTCTCCTCCTGCCCGTGACCGGTGACCTTGGACTCGTACCGGACGCGGTCCCCGGTGCCGCCCTCGGCGGTCGTGGACAGGGAGAAGCGGGAGGGCGGGGTGTCCTTGCCGAACTTCATCCGAAGCCTGAGGTCGAAGACCTCGTTCTTCTCGACATCGACGTCGGCCAGGCTGAAGGAGTACACCTCCTCGGATCCGTCCGCCTCGACCGCGTGCCAGCCCCAGGTGCCCTTGGAGTCGGGCGCGTAGATCTCCGTCCGGATGTCGCCCGCCTCCCAGCCGAAGGTGTCGAGCGTCCAGAGGACCAGTTCGAGCGAGTGGTCGTCGACCGCCGGGCGGCCCGAGTTGTCCACGTGCAGGGAGAACTCGCTCCAGCCGGCGCCCGCCGCGAAGCTGGTGGGGAGCCCGTCCAGGGTCAGCTTCGGACCCGCGGCGGCGGCCTGCTCCTCGGCCTTCTTCTCCCCCTTGGCGGCCTCGGCCGGCTGCTGCTGCTTCGGCTGCTGCCGGGTCTCCGGAGCCTGCGGCTGCTGGACGGACCCGGGCTTCTGCGCCTCGGGCGCCGAGGTCTCCGCGGTCTCCCCGGTCGCCGGTGCCGCGTCGTCCTTCGGGGCCGCGTCCGGGGTCGTGACCGCCGGGCTGCTGACCTCGTCGGCCATCGCGGGGGTGGCCATCAGGACCGTCGGGCCCACCACCGCGGCGGCGGCCACCATGGCAATGCGCTTGAGCTTCATATGTGGTGCTTCCCCCTCGTGGACTCCAGGTGCGCGTGGGCGCATCCCCCCTGGAGGCGATCACAGTCGTTTTGAACATGCTCAGAGTAATGGGGTGGTAAAGGCGCCCTGTGGCAATCGAGGTCACGAATTGACACCGAGCTCGATCAGGAAACGGCATAAACAGGTAGCACGCGCCCGGATTCTGGACGAGCCCTTCCGCTGAGCGGACCTGCTCGCTACTGTCCCCGCATCAAACGCACCGTGGCAGCGCCGCCGCGGGAGCGCAGCCGGTGCTATGGCCGCTACCGGCGGCCTCTCCGTGCGTCGCCGCGGGACCGGCGACGTGCCACCCCGAGAGTCACCGCCGCTCACCGAAAGAGGGAGAGGCGTCGTGACCGCGGAAACCTCCCAGACTCTCGACAGAGGGCTCAGAGTCCTCAAACTGCTCGCCGACACCGACCACGGTCTGACCGTCACCGAGCTCTCCAACCGCCTCGGTGTGAACCGCACCGTGGTCTACCGGCTCCTCGCCACCCTCGAACAGCACGCCCTGGTCCGCCGTGACCTCGGCGGCCGGGCCCGGGTCGGCCTCGGAGTGCTGCGGCTGGGCCGGCAGGTCCACCCGCTCGTACGCGAGGCCGCCCTGCCCGCGCTGCGGTCCCTCGCCGAGGACATAGGTGCCACCGCGCACCTGACCCTCGTCGACGGCACCGAAGCGCTCGCCGTCGCCGTCGTGGAGCCGACCTGGACGGACTACCACGTGGCCTACCGGGCCGGCTTCCGCCACCCGCTGGACCGCGGGGCCGCCGGGCGGGCCATCCTGGCGGCCCGTCAGGGCTCCCTGATCGAGCCGGGGTACACGCTGACCCACGGGGAGCTGGAAGCGGGCGCCAGTGGCGCCGCCGCGCCGCTTGTGGGCATCACCGGGCTGGAAGGCAGCGTCGGCGTCGTCATGCTGGCGGACGCGGTGCCGGAGCGGGTCGGGCCGCGGGTGGTCGACGCGGCGCGCGAGGTGGCCGACGCCCTTCGCTAGGCCGCGGGCTCGGCGGGTGCCCGTCGGTGCCCGCCGCTTTGCCGGGTGCGGCGCCGTTGCGGGGGCACTGCCCCCGGACCCCCGCGCCTCAAACGCCGGCGGGGCTGGATGTGCCCGGCGGGGCTGGGGTTGCCCGGCGGGGCTGGGGCGGGGGTGGCCCGGTGGGGTGGGAGGGGGCGGATAGATTGGGCGGGTGCTCTCACGCCTCACACGTCTGCCGCGTCCCGCCGCCCTGGCCGTCTGCGCCGTGCCCGTGCTCGGGCTCTTCGCCGCCGCGGCCTTCGCGCCGCTGCCCTTCGTGGTCGCCATTCCCGGGCTCACGGCCGACGTTCTGGGCTCCGACCAGGGCAAGCCGGTCATCACCGTGACCGGTGCCCCGGTCCGGGACACCAAGGGCGAGCTGCGGATGACCACCATCCGGGCCACCGGCCCGTCCTCGACGATGAAACTGCACGAGCTCATCGGCCACTGGTTCAAGACCGATCAGGCGGTCATGCCCAGGGAGGCCGTCTACTCCACCGGCGGAAGCGACGAGGAGATCGAGAAGCACAACCTGGAGGAGATGTCCAAGTCGCAGTCGGCCGCCACCGACGCGGCCCTCGGCTTCCTCCACAAGGACCCCAAGGACGTGAAGGTCGAGCTCAACCTCGCCGATGTCGGCGGCCCGAGCGCCGGGCTCCTCTTCTCCCTCGGCATCGTCGACAAGCTCGACGGCGACGGCAGCGGCGGCGATCTCACCGGCGGTCGCAGCATCGCGGGTACGGGCACCATCACCGCCGAGGGCGCGGTCGGCGCGGTCGGCGGGGTGGCCCTGAAGACCCAGGCCGCGCGGCGCGACGGAGCGAGCGTGTTCCTCGTACCGAAGGCCGAGTGCGCGGACGCCCTGTCGGAACTCCCCGAGGGGCTGCGGCTGGTCCCCGTCACCTCGCTGACGGATGCGGTGAACTCTCTTCGCGCGCTGAACCGGGGAGAGCCGGCTCCGTCCTGCTGACGGCAGGTGCCAGGTCCAGTCCGCGCCAGGCCGGGAAGACCATCGGGGCGAGCGTCGTCAGCAGGTACGTGCCGCCGAACAGCAGCAGCGCGGTGGTGACCCCGAACCCGTCGACCAGCAGGCCCGCGGCGAGTCCGCCCATCGGCATGGTCAGCTCGCAGCCCGCCGTGGCCACGCCCGAGACGCGGCTGCGCAGCGCCTCCGGCACCTGCTCGTACATGACCGTGGTCAGGATCGGGTTGAGCATGCCCGCGCCCAGGCCGGCCAGGGCCATCGTCACCGCGAGCGGCAGGGTCGTGTCGGTGAGGGCGGCCACCACGTACCGGGTCGCCCCGGAGAGCAGGAAGGCCGCCGTGAACACCGCGCGGCGCGGGAAGCGCTCGCCCCACATCCCGTAGAGCAGGGCGCCCAGCAGGGCGAAGCCGCCGAAGAGGGAGATCATCAGGCCGATCGCGGTGGCGCCGCCGAGGGCCTCCCGGCCGTGCACCGGCAGCAGGACCGAGGACCAGCCCTGGTCCAGCCCGTTGGTCATCATGACCATCACCGTGACGCCCAGCAGCAGCCGGGTACGGGTCATGAAGGCCCAGCCCTCGGCGAGTTCGGCACGGTACGCCTTGAGGGACACCTTCCCGGCGGTGCGCTGCGGCTCGGCGGCCGGCACCCCGCGCAGGAAGACGGCGACCAGCAGCGCCGACGCCCCGAAGGTCGCCGCGTCCAGCAGCAGTACGGTCTCGGCGCCGAACACCGCGATGAGCAGGCCGGCCACCGCGGCCCCGATCATCCGGGCGCCGCGCGAGACCGCGTCGTAGAGGCCGGCGGCGCGGGTGATGGTGGTGCCGGCGTGCTCGGCGAGATTCGGCAGGAGCACGGCGCGGGCGGTCAGGCCCGGGGTGTGCACCAGGCCGCCGACGGCCATCAGTGCGCACAGCATCCAGAACTCCAGCACGCCCGTGTGGTGCAGCAGCGGGATCGCGCCGACCGACAGACCGCTGATCAGGTCGGAGGCGACGGAGACCCGGCGTCGGCCGATCCGGTCGATGACCGGTCCGCCGACGAGGGCGGCCACGATGACGGGCAGGGTGGCGCAGAAGGCGACGACCCCGGCCCGGCTGGCGCTGCCCGTGGTGTGCAGCACGAAGAACGGGACACCGATGAGGGTGAGTGAACTCCCGGATATGGAGATGGTGTTGGCGGCCAGTACGCCGACTAGGGGGCGCTTGTCCGTACGGCGCTCCGCGCGGGTCGGCTCGTCGTTCAGTAAGGCGTGCACGGTGGACTCCTCGGATGGGGTGTTCGGGCTCTGCCCGGACCCGCGCCTCAAGCGCCGGCGGGGCTGAAGATGCGGGTCCGTGCCTCGGTGGGTGGCGGGTTTGTCGGCAAGGTGTCGGGGCGGGGTGCCGTGGCGGGGTGTCTCCTCGGCTCGGCGCGTGCGGGCTTGTCTCGGCTGTGCGCGGTGGTTGCGCGCTCGTCCTGCGGGGACACCCCGCCCCGTCCCCCCGCCCCTCGGGCCGTCGCTGTCGGAGCCCAACCGTGGGGCGGGGACACGCAGGAGGGTCCCCGCAGGACGAGGCGCGACCGCGGCCGTCTGGCCGTGACAAGCCCGCGCGCGCCGAGCCGAGGAGACCCTCGTGCGGGGCACCGACCCACACCACCAAGCCCCGCCGGCGATTGAGGCGCGGGTCCGGGCAGCGCCCGGCGTGGATCCGGACCCGCCGTACACCGCCGAGCCGCCCGCAGGGCAGCCCGCAGGGCAACCCGCAGGGGCACCGCTAGCTGAGCGCTTCGCGCGGGAAGGCGTGCGTGTGGAAGCGGACCGCCTTCGTGTCCTGCGAGGCCGGCAGGTCGCGATAGCTGTTGATCAGGTCGTGCATCTTGTGGATCAGTTCGTGGCTCTGCGCGGGGGTCAGGTGCAGGGTGAAGTCGCTCATGTCCGCGCCGCGCCGCCACTCCGTGGGCCAGTTGTGGGCGTTGCCGAGCCAGGTGCTCAGCTCCTGCGTGTGGATCGTCGCGATCTCGTGCAGGAAGAGGTCCGCCGCACCGCGCACGGCCGGGTCCTCGTCGAGCGTCAGCGTCTCGTCGAACGCCGTGCCGTCGTACACGGCCCGCCACCAGCGTTCGCGGCCCTTGCCGTACTCGGGCGCGTCCTCGACGAACCCGTGCGCCGCGAGCTGGCGCAGGTGGTAGCTGGTGGCGCCGCTCGACTCCCCCAGCCGGTCGGCCAGTTGGGAGGCGGTCGCGGGGCCGTCGTGGCGCAGCGCGCCCAGCAGGCGGATGCGCAGCGGGTGGGCGAGGCCGCGCAGCGAACGGGCGTCGAGCGTACGGACGTTGGGCTCTGCGGGCCCTGCGGGTTCTACCGGCTTTTCGGGCATGACTCGACGATAGAGTTGCAAAGGGTTCTCTGCAAGGGTTTCTTTGCAACGTCTCCTTTGGATGTCAGGTCCGGGTGTCGTCCTCCGCAGCCTGCTCCACCAGCGGGATGATCCGCAGCGGTACGGGGTTCTCCATCACGATCGCCGTCGAGGCCCGCACGATCCCCTCGAAGCCGACGACGCGGTCGATCACCCGCTGGAGGTCGGCATTGGACCGGGCCACCAGCCGGCACAGCATGTCCCCGTGCCCGGTGGTGGTGTGCAGCTCCAGCACCTCCGGCACCCCGTTCAGGTGCGCCCGTACGTCGGCCCCCTGCCCCTGCTTGATCTCCAGCGTCGCGAACGCGGTCACCGGATATCCCAGAGCCGTCGGGTCGACCTGCGGGCCGAACCCGCGGATGACCCCGTTCGACTGGAGCCGGTCCAGGCGTGCCTGCACGGTCCCGCGGGCCACGCCGAGCCGCCGCGAGGCCTCCAGGACCCCGATCCGCGGCTCGCGGGCGAGCAGGACGATGAGCCGGCCGTCGAGTTCGTCGATGCCCATGGATGCCTCCGGATGCCCACGCGTGCTCGCGGGTGGTCATAGTGCACAGATGTTTCACACAGCCTGCGGTCATCCTGGGCAGTTTGTATAGCCAAACAGGAAACTATTGCGCAGCTTGTGGATCGGCGGGACTCTCGGCTCATGACTGAGACCCTCGACACCACCCCGCACACCGCGCGTGAGGCCGACCCCTTCCCGGTGAAGGGCATGGACGCGGTCGTCTTCGCCGTCGGCAACGCCAAGCAGGCCGCGCACTACTACTCGACCGCCTTCGGCATGAAGCTCGTGGCCTACTCCGGACCGGAGACCGGCTCCCGCGAGACGGCCAGCTACGTCCTGACCAACGGCTCCGCACGCTTCGTGCTGACCTCGGTCATCAAGGCGACGACCGACCACGGCCGCTTCCTCGCCGAGCACGTCACCGAGCACGGCGACGGCGTGATCGACCTCGCCATCGAGGTCCCCGACGTCCGTGCGGCGTACGCGTACGCCGTCGAGCAGGGCGCCCGCGGGCTGGACGAGCCGTACGAGGTCAAGGACGAGAACGGCACGGTCGTGCTGGCCGCGATCGCGACCTACGGCCAGACCCGCCACACGCTGGTCGAGCGCGGCGACTACACCGGCCCGTACCTGCCGGGCTACGAGGCCGTCGGCCCGATGGTCGAGCCCCCGGCCAAGCGCACCTTCCAGGCCATCGACCACTGCGTCGGCAACGTCGAGCTCGGCCGGATGAACGAGTGGGTCGCGTTCTACAACAAGGTCATGGGCTTCACGAACATGAAGGAGTTCGTGGGCGACGACATCGCGACCGAGTACTCGGCGCTGATGTCCAAGGTGGTCGCGGACGGCACCAAGAAGGTCAAGTTCCCGATCAACGAGCCGGCGATCGCGAAGAAGAAGTCGCAGATCGACGAGTACCTGGAGTTCTACAACGGCCCCGGTGTCCAGCACATCGCACTGGCCTCCAACGACATCGTCTCGACGGTCCGCACGATGCGTGCCGCGGGCGTGCAGTTCCTGTCCGTCCCGGACACGTACTACGACACCCTCGGCGAGTGGGTCGGCGACACCCGCGTGCCGATCGACGAGCTGCGCGAGCTGAAGATCCTGGCCGACCGCGACGAGGACGGCTACCTGCTGCAGATCTTCACCAAGCCGGTGCAGGACCGCCCGACGGTCTTCTTCGAGATCATCGAGCGCCACGGCTCGATGGGCTTCGGCAAGGGCAACTTCAAGGCCCTGTTCGAGGCGATCGAGCGCGAGCAGGACAAGCGCGGCAACCTCTAGCCGCCCCCGGCCCGGCCCGAGGGGGGCCTCGGCGCCGCACCCGTTCCCGGGTGCGGCGCCGCCGTGTTTTCCGCAGGCTCCGCTGCGGGCAGCTCCCGGGGAGCCCGCGCAGCGGATTCAGCGCCCCGACGGGGACGGTTCCGGCTTCGCCGACGGCGTCGGCTTCGGCTTCGCCGCCTTCGGGAGTTCCGGCTCCACCCACGGAGCGGTCGGCCGGATGTTCTCCGGACCCCCCGGCGGCGACTGCGCGATCGACGCCAGGGCCTCCCTCGCCACCGGCCCGCGCAGCGGCGAGAAGTGCGGGTTCGTCCGCATCGCCTCCTGGAAGTGGCGGCGGGCCGCCTCCTCGTCACCGAGGCCGCGTTCGATCATCGCCCGGTGGAAGGCGAAGTCGGCACTGCGCAGCCCCGGTTCCGTGGCCTTCTTCGCGTACTCCAGCGCCGTCGCGTCCTCGCCGGTCTGGTGCATCGCCCACCCCAGCGCGTCCGCGACCTGCACGCTCTTGTGCCGCGACCACTCCTCCGACAGGCGCCGTACGGCCGCCTGCGCATCGCCGTGGTCCGCCTCGTACAGGCCGAGGAGCACCGCGTCGTCGACCCCGTTCCTGCTGTCCCGGGCCACCATCGTCGTCAGCGCCTCGTACTGGGTGCGCGCCTCCGGCCCCCGCCCCAGCGAGTCCAGCAGTTCACCGAGCTCCCGCGCCAGCTGCGGCACCGCCGACCGGCCCAGCGCCAGCCGGTAGTCCCGTACCGCCTCCCCGCCGCGCCCCAGAGCGGCCAGCGCGCGGGCCCGGCCACCGAGAGCCTCCGCCTGCGCCGGATCCGTCCGCAGCGCGCCCTCGTACTGCCGCAGCGCCTCGGACGCGTCGCCCCGCTCCCAGGACAGCTCCCCGAGACGGAACAGCGCGTACGCCTTCTCCGCCGGGGCCTTCGCCGCGCCCGCCGCGTGCTCCATCGCCACCACCGCGTCCTCGCGCCAGCCGCGGTCCCGGTAGACCTGCGAGGCCCTGACATACGCGGCCAGGCCCGGCCGGATGTCCAGCAGCAGCTCCATCGCCTTCTGCGCGCCCTTGTAGTCGCCGAGCCCGGTGTACGCGTCCACCAGCACCGGGTACGCCGTCCACCGCTTGGGCGCCTGCGCCCGTACGAGCTCGCCCCACTTGCGGGCCGTCCCGAAGTCCCGCCGGGCATTGGCCAGCGCGCCCATGCCCGTCATCGCGTCGAAGTTGCCCTTCTCGGCCGGGCGCACCTCCAGCGAGCGTTTCAGGGCCTTCTCCGCCTTCGGGAACCAGCCGGAATCGGCCGTCCGCCGCGCCTGTTCGAGGTACGCGGAACCGAGCACGGCCCACGAGGCGTCGTCGTCCGGATGCGCCGCGAGCCACTTCTCCCGGTCCGCCACCAGCGCCGTCAGGTCCACCACCGCGGCGGGCGCGCCCATGCCCACCGCCGACGCGGCACGCTCGCCCGGCTCCGGCGGACGGGCGTCGTCACCGGTCCTGGCAGGCCGGATCAGCAGGGCCCCGGCGATCAGGACCACGGCGACCGCGGCCGCCACGAGCGACTTGCGGCCGGTGAAGGTCACGGGCGGCGCCGGCGTCTGCGATTCCTCGTCGATACGGTCCATGGGGTCACTGTGCGTCAATATGAAGAGCTCGCCGAGGTGTCCGAAGGGGAGCGCGGTCGTGTTCACACCGATGGCCCCGGCTGCCACGCTGGTCCCATGGATGACGATCTCTTCGCACGTCTGCGGGCCGGCCTGCTCGAAGGGCTCCCCGCCGAGGCCCTGCTCACCGATCCCCAGGTGACCACCTCCTACGCCACCGACATGGCCAGCTTCTGCGCCGCCGGCACGCCGGCCGCCGTCGTCCTGCCCCGGACCGTGGAACAGGTCCAGCACGTCCTGCGCACCGCCACGGCCCTGCGGATCCCCGTGGTCCCGCAGGGCGCCCGGACGGGCCTGTCGGGCGGCGCCAACGCCTCCGACGGCTGCATCGTGCTCTCGCTCGTCAAGATGGACCGGATCCTGGAGATCAGCGCCGTCGACCGGATCGCCGTGGTCGAGCCGGGCGTGGTCAACGCCGTGCTCTCACGGGCCGTCGCCGAACAGGGCCTGTACTACCCGCCCGACCCCTCCAGCTGGGAGCAGTGCACCATCGGCGGCAACATCGGCACCGCCTCGGGCGGCCTGTGCTGCGTCAAGTACGGGGTCACCGCCGAGTACGTGCTGGGCCTCGACGTGGTCCTGGCCGACGGGCGGCTGCTGCGCACGGGCCGGCGTACCGCCAAGGGCGTGGCGGGCTACGACCTCACCCGGCTCTTCGTGGGCTCCGAGGGCAGCCTGGGCGTGGTCGTCCAGGCCGTCCTCGCCCTGCGGCCGGCGCCGCCCCGGCAGCTGGCGCTGGCCGCCGAGTTCCCCTCCGTCGCGGCCGCCTGCGAGGCCGTCTGCGCCGTCATGGAGGCGGGCCTGACCCCCTCGCTGCTGGAGCTGATGGACCGGACGACCGTCCGGGCCGTCAACGCCCTCGGGAAGATGGGCCTGCCCGAGGCCACGGAGGCCCTGCTGCTGGCCGCCTTCGACACCCCCCACGCTCCCGAGGACCTCGCGGCCGTGGGGGAGCTGTGCACGGCCGCCGGAGCCACCGCCGTCGTCCCCGCCGAGGACCAGGCGGAGTCCGAACTGCTGCTCCAGGCCCGCCGGATGTCCTTCCCCGCGCTGGAGGCGCTGCGGCCGGCGACGATGATCGACGACGTGTGCGTACCGCGCTCGCGGCTCGGCGAGATGCTGGACGGGACGGCCGCCATCGCCCGCGCCCAGGACCTGCTCATCGGGGTCTGCGCGCACGCCGGGGACGGCAACACCCACCCGATCGTCTGCTTCGACCCCGCCGACGAGGACGAGACGCGGCGGGCCCGCGAGTCCTTCGGCGAGATCATGGCGCTCGGCCTCTCCCTGGGCGGGACCATCACCGGCGAGCACGGGGTCGGTGTGCTGAAGAAGGAGTGGCTGGCCCGCGAACTCGGCCCGGTGGGTCTGGAGATGCAGCGGGCCGTCAAGCAGGCCTTCGACCCGCTCGGGCTGCTCAATCCCGGCAAGCTCTTCTGACACCTCCCGCCGGGTGCGGCCGGGGTGGCCGGGCCTGCCGGGGCCGGCGGGCGTGCGGTCGCCCGGCATCACAGGTCCCCGTCCGCCGACTCGTCCGACGGCCACGGGTCGCGCAGCCACAGGTCGTCGGCCGGGGTCGGGGCGAGCAGCTCGGCCAGCGCGTCGTCCAGTCCGAGGCGCTCGGTCTCGGTGCCGGGCGGAACGACGCGCAGCGTGCGCTCCAGCCAGGCCGACACGGAGCCCGCCGGGGCCTCCAGGAGGGCGTCGCCGTCGGGGGAGGTGAGCGCCATGCAGAGCACGGCCTTGTTGTCGACCTTCGTGGGCCAGATCCGGACGTCGCCGTGGCCGCAGGGGCGGAACACCCCCTCGACGAGCAGCTCGCGGGCGAACGTCCAGTTGACGGGGGTGTTCGAGCCGGTGTGGAAGGTGATGTGGACGGCGTACGGGTCGTGCGTGAGGTAGATGAGCCGGGCGGGGACGGGGACGCTGCGCTCGGGGGACAGGACCAGCTTCAGTTCCAGCTCGCGCTCGACGACGGGGTGGTGCATGACGGGCCTCGCTTCGGTTCGGTGTGCGGGGCCGGACGGGGCCCCACACCCGGAGAGAGCGGCAGTGTGCCCGGGTATGACGCGACTTCGGGCAGCGAACCGGAGATTGGCCGAATTCTTTCGGCTGACCGAAAACCGTCGTGCAGGGTGACGTTCGCTCGTTTGCTTGGATTCTCCCGTTACCGGACCTGCCGGGGGGCGGTTCTTGGCTATGGTCCTCCCTTGCACAAGCCTCAAGCCACGATCGGAGTTGGGGACATGACGGCCTCCCCTGGTGACGGCGAGCACGCGGCCCGCGAGGGCTACTACCCGGATCCGTCCATCCCGGGGTACATCCGCTACTGGAACGGAACGGCCTGGGTGCCGGGTACGAGCCGCCCTGCCCCGCAGTCGGCACCTGCCCCGCAGGCCGCGCCCGTCGCCGTGCCCGCCCCCGTCGCCGTACCCCTCGCGCCCGCCGTCCGCGGCGGGCACGCCCTGCGCGCGGACGAGACGGGGCCGGTGTTCCTCGACGAGACCTCCGTGACCGAGGCGCTGCCGGAGCCCGCCCCCGCCCCTGTCGCCGAGGCGTTCGCCGAGCCCGTGGTGTGGCAGGCCGATCCCGTGCACCAGGCCGGTTTCGGCGGGCCCCGCGACCACCGGGTGTCGTGGGGCAGCACGCCGGATCCGGAACCGGCCGCGCAGTCTGCTCCGCAGCCCGAACCGGAACCCGAACCGGAACCAGAACCGGAACCGTCCCCGCGGTCGGCGGGCATCTCCCTGGCCCGTACGGCGGCCGCCGCGGCGGCCCCGGCGAGACTCCCCGAGCAGGCTTCCGCCGGGATCCTGTCGGTGCGGTCCCCGGCCGCCCAGACCCAGACCCCAGCCCCGGCCCCGGCTCCGGCCCAGACCCCGGCCCAGACCCCGGCCCCGGCCCCGGCCCCGGCCCCGGCCCAGACCCCGGCCCAGGCCCAGACCCCGACTCCGGCCCCGGAGTGGCCCGACGCCCCCGGGGCCAGCGGGTCCGGTGGGTCCGGGCTCACCTCCTCCTGGCCCGAGGCGGTCGCCGCCGCGCCCGCTCCCGCTCCCACCCCGGCTCCGGCCCCCGTACCGGCCCGGCCGCGCCCCGCCGCGCCCGCCGCCCCGGCCGCCGACCGGCCCGAGGTGTGGGCGCCGCGCCCCGCCGGAGTCCGCCCGCGGATCGCGGCGCGGCCCGAGGCGCCCGCTCCGGCGGAGCCCCAGCCCCAGCCCCAGGCCCAGTCGCCCGCCCCGCCGCAGCCGCAGCCCCAGAGACGGGAACCGCGCGGGCCCGAGGAGGCCCGACCGGGCGGCTCCGGCTCCGGCTCCGGCTCCCGCCCCGCGGGGGCCCGTACGCACCGGGAGGTGTTCGAGCGGATGGCCGAGCGGGCCGTGCGCCCCGCCGGACTGCCGCGCCGGGCCGTGGCCCGCGCCCTGGACTCCCTCGCTTACGCCGCCGTCGCGGTGGCCGTGGCCCGGCCCCTCCTCCCCGAGGCCACCGCCCACGTCGAGGCCAAGGTGGACGCCGCCCGGGCGAGCGGCCGCACCACCACCGTCTGGCTCCTCGACGGCACCATCGCCGGCCTCCTGGGCCTGGTCCTCGGCGCCGTCCTCCTCTTCGGGATCCTCTACGAGGTGCTGCCCACCGCCCGTTGGGGCCGCACCCCGGGCAAGAAGCTGCTGGGCGTCCGGGTCCTGGCCACCGCCACCCTGCGCCCGCCCGCCTTCGGCGCGGCCCTGCGCCGCTGGCTGGTGTACGCCTTCCTCGGTCTCCCGGGCAGCCTCTGGTGCCTCGTGGACCGCCCGCGCCGCCAGGCCTGGCACGACAAGGCGGCCAGGACGTACGTGGCCCGCTGAGCGTGCCCGGACGGCCCGGGCCCGCGTCCGGCCCCGCCCCTCCCCCCGAATGGACGCGGTCCCGTTGCGAGGGTGTCGGAGCCGGGTTCGACTCGGGCCATGAGTACCGACCAGCCGCCGGGCCAGCCGCCCGAGGACGACCCGTTCCTCAAGAAGCCCCAGGAACCGACGCCTCCGTCGGGCGGTTCGCCGTACGGCTCGCCGCCCCCCGGCAGCGGTGGTCCGCCGCCCCCGCCCGGAGGCCCGCCCGGAGGCCCGGGCGGCGGGGGATACCCGCCCCCGCCGCCCCCGTACGGAGGCGGCGGAGACCCGTACGGCGGGAGCGGCGGCTACGGCATGCCCGATCCGCTCGCCGGGATGCCCCCGCTCGCCGACTTCGGCAAGCGGCTCCTCGCGCGCATCATCGACGTCGTGATCATCGCCATCCCGCTGGCCCTCATCCAGCTGGCCTTCGGCACGAACCGCTACCAGTACGACACCGACCAGGGCGAGGACATCAGCGAGGTCTTCAGCAGCGCCTACACCGGCAGCGGCCTGATCATGACCCTGATCTCGATCGTCGCGTACGTCGGCTACGACTGGTGGTTCACCAAGAAGAACGGTCAGACGGTCGGCAAGAAGGCGATGCGCCTGCGGGTCGCGATGCTCAACGACGGCAGCGTGCCGAACTCCAACGCCTCCCTGTCGCGCGCCGCCGTGCTCTGGCTGCCGACCCTGATCTGCTGCGCCTGCCTGTGGCCGATCGCGCTGGTCGTCTCGATCCTGGTCGACAAGCCGTACAAGCAGGGCCTGCACGACAAGGTCGCCAAGACCGTGGTGGTCCAGGCCACCGGCTAGACGCCGGACATGACGCATCGCAACGCGGGCGGCCGTCCCTTCGGGGAGGCCGCCCGCGCCGCGTCGGGCGTCAATTGTCAGTGATGTACCGGGTGTTCGGCCGGAGCCGTCCGGGGCTCGGGCGCCCGGGCGGCCCCTGTCGCGCCCTCCTGGACCGCGGAGGCCCCGGCGGCCGCGGAGGACCCCGAACGCGCCGCATGGCGGCCACGGCGCCGCGGGATGGGCACGGTGAGCGCGACGAGCAGACCCAGGGCGAGCGCGGCGGCGGAGATGACCGCGACGCCGAGCCCGGTGCTCGTCTGCGAGAGCAGCAGCATGGCGATCGTCGACACGACGACCGTGGCGGACCCGTACGCGAGCTGTGCGGCAGTCGGACGCGGCATGGCGATATCCGTCCTCGGTGAGGGGAGGGGGAGTCGGCTCAACCAGTTCGCGCGTCAAGTGACTCTCAACGGGAGATGCCCAGTCGGACCGCCGGTAAGCGTGACCTAACACACGGTGCTGGAGCACAGGGGGCGCACGGGATCATTTTCCGGGCGACGGCAGGGGGGAGAAAGGGGGACGGGACGGACCTCCGGCGGGGTCGGGAAGTGTCCTTCGCCCCGTATGGCAGGGGATCGTCCGAATAGCGGAACTCCCTGACCGCATAGTGCAGTTGTAAGGGTCAAGTCAAGGTCTGTCTTTTCTCGCTTCCCTCCGGTCAAATGTCGTCACTTGAGACGCGCGCCGCGCGGAACCCCCCGCTCCTATGGAGAAGTTCCGACCAACGTTGCGGCCGCGGGAGGGGAACGACATCAAGTGACCAGCAATTCCGCCAGACGGCGTGCGATACGCGCTGCCGCCGTCACCGTGACCATGGCCGCTTGTGCGACAAGCGCCACCTTCTTCACCGTCACCGCGGCTCAGGCCGAGGGCAAGGCTCCGGCCGCCCCGGCGGCCGACCGGCAGGACCCGACCGCGCCTGCCAAGGTCGTCGAGCACGACCTCAAGGGCCCGTTCAGCGACCAGCAGGCCAAGCAGCGCGCTGCCGCCCTGGACCAGGTCCTGACCGGCAAGAAGGGCGTCGAGCAGCGAGGCGCCTCCAAGGTCGTCAAGCTCGACGACAAGAAGTACGTCGAGCTCGGCCGCGAGAAGACCGACAAGATCTTCACGATCCTCGTCGAGTTCGGCGACCAGGTCGACAGCACGACCATGTTCGACCCGGACGGCCCGGGCCCCAAGCCCGAGGCCCCCAAGTACGGCGGTACCCCCGGTCCGCTGCACAACACGATCGCCCAGCCGGACCGCGCCAAGGACAACAGCACCGCCTGGCGCAAGGACTTCAGCCGTGAGTACTTCCAGGACCTGTACTTCGCCACGGGTCAGGGCAAGGACTCGCTGAAGACCTACTACGAGAAGACCTCCTCGGGCCGTTACTCGGTCGAGGGCGAGGTCGCCGACTGGGTCAAGGTCCCGTACAACGAGGGCCGTTACGGCTCCAACTACTGCGGCCAGACCAACTGCTCCAACGTGTGGGACACCGTCAAGGACGGCGTCACCGCATGGTCGGAGGCCCAGAAGAAGGCCGGCAAGACCGACGCGCAGATCAAGGCGCAGCTGTCCCAGTACGACCAGTGGGACCGCTACGACTTCGACAACGACGGCAACTTCAACGAGCCCGACGGCTACATCGACCACTTCCAGATCGTCCACGCGGGCGAGGACGAGTCGGCCGGTGGCGGCGTGCAGGGCACGACCGCGCTGTGGGCGCACCGCTGGTACGCCTACGGCACCGCGGCGGGCAAGACCGGCCCGGACAACAACAAGGCCGGCGGCACCCAGATCGGCAGCACCGGCATCTGGGTCGGCGACTACACGATGCAGCCCGAGAACGGCGGCCTCGGCGTCTTCGCGCACGAGTACGGCCACGACCTGGGCCTGCCCGACCTCTACGACACCACCGGTGGCGGCGAGAACAGCGTCGGCTTCTGGTCCCTCATGTCGGCCGGTTCCTGGCTCGGCAAGGGCCAGGACTCCATCGGCGACCTCCCGGGCGACATGACCGCCTGGGACAAGCTCCAGCTGGGCTGGCTGAACTACGACACGGCCAAGGCCGCGACGAAGTCCACCCACAAGCTGGGCGTGGCGGAGTTCAACACCAAGGACAAGCAGGCGCTCGTCGTCGAGCTGCCGAAGAAGCAGGTCAAGACCGAGGTCGTCAAGCCGGCCGAGGGCTCCACCCAGTGGTGGAGCAACATGGGTGACGACCTCAAGAACACCCTGACCCGCTCGGTCGACCTGACGGGCAAGAAGTCCGCCGCCCTGTCCCTCAAGGGCTGGTGGGACATCGAGGCCGACTACGACTACCTCTACACCGAGGTGTCCACGGACGGCGGCGCCACCTGGACCGCCCTCGCCGGCACCGCCGACGGCACGGCCCTCCCGGTCGACGCCTCCGGCAGCCCGTCGCTCACCGGTGTCTCGGGTGCCTGGAAGAACCTGAACTTCCCGCTCGACGCCTACGCGGGCAAGAAGGTCGACCTCCGCTTCCGCTACCAGACGGACGGCGGCGCGGGCGGCAAGGGCTTCACGGCCGATGCCGTCTCCCTGACCGCGGACGGGTCCGCGCTGTTCACCGACGGCGCCGAGAACGGCGACAACGGCTGGACCGGCAAGGGCTTCTCGCGCATCGGCGCCGACTTCTCCAAGGAGTACGCGCAGCGCTACATCGCCGAGAACCGCCGCTACGTCTCGTACGACTCCACCCTCAAGGTGGGCCCGTACAACTTCGGCTTCGGCAACACCAAGCCGGACTGGGTCGAGCACTACCCGTACCAGGACGGTCTGCTCATCTGGCAGTGGGACACCAGCCAGAAGGACAACAACACCAGCGTCCACCCCGGCCAGGGTCTGATCCTGCCGGTCGACGCCAACGCCAAGCCCATGAAGTGGGCGGACGGCACCCTGCTGCGCAACAAGATCCAGCCGTACGACGCCACCTTCAGCGCGTACTCGACGGATGCGTTCACGCTGCACAAGAACGGCGAGTCGCTGTTCCTGAAGCCGAAGCCCGCGAACCTGGTCTTCGACGACCACAAGGGCAAGTACTACTACGACGAGAACCCGACCGGATCGGTGAAGGTCACTGACACCAACACCAAGATCAAGATCCTGAAGGAGACCTACGACGGTGAGGTCATGACCATCGAGGTCGGCCCCTCCTCGAAGTAACTCGTTAAAACCGCAGGTCAAAGCATGATCGGCCGTCGCCCTCTAGCGGGCGGCGGCCGATCGCGTTTAGATGCCCGGTACGAGTTTCTTATTGACGGGGGAGATGACAGCGATGCCAGGCGGCGGTTTCGTGAGATTGCCGGGCGGCAGTGTGGTGGTTGCGCTCACACTGCCGAAGCCGACCGGAGAAGGTGGAAATGTCCGCGTGCTGGTGCACGCCGCGAACCGGGCCCGCGCCCTGACCAGGCTGCGGAACCTCGGCATGCGGGCGGTGTACCTGCGGGGCAACGCGCACCCGCCGACCCCGGACGAGGTCACGGCCGTCCTGCACCATCCGGACGGCCTGCTGTGGCGCGGCGCACCGGACCGGGCCCAGGAGCTCTGGCACCCCATCCGGGCCCTGCTGGGCACCCCCTAGGACGCGTCCTGGCCGGCCTGACCGCCGACCAGGGTCACACCGGCCGAACGGAGCTCGTCCAGGGCCCGTGCGGTCGTGTGCGGGGCCACGGCGGCGGTCAGGTCCAGCAGGACGCGGGCGGCGAAGCCGGCGCGGGAGGCGTCGAGGGCGGTGGCCCTCACGCAGTGGTCGGTGGCGATCCCGACCACGTCCACCTCGGTGACGTGCCGGTCCCGCAGCCACTGGCCGAGCGTCGTCCCGTTCTCGTCGGCGCCCTCGAAACCGCTGTACGCGGCCTCGTACGCGCCCTTGTCGAAGACGGCGGAGACGGCTCCCGAGGCCACGGCGGGGGCGAAGTTCGGGTGGAAGCCCACGCCCTCGGTCCCGGCGACGCAGTGGACCGGCCAGGAGGTCTCGTAGTCCGGCTCGGCCGGCGGGTGTGCGAAGTGCGACCCGGGGTCGACGTGGTGGTCGCGGGTGGCGACGACGTGCCGGTACGCGGGCGTGGCCTGGCCGATGTACTCGGTGACGGCGGCGGCGACATCGGCTCCGCCGGTGACCGCGAGGCTGCCGCCCTCGCAGAAGTCGTTCTGTACGTCGACGACGATCAGTGCGCGGTGCATTTCGCGTGCCCTTCGGCTTGATGGTGTGCTGCGGCGGGCCCTGCGGGGGGCTCTTCCCCCACCCCGCCCCTTCCCGAAACTGGGGCGCTGCCCCGGTCTTCCAGCCCCTCCGGCGTTTGAGGAGCAGAGTCCGGGGCGGAGCCCCGGCAGCGGACCCGCAGGGTCAGACGTACTCCGTCGGGATCACGGCCTCGCCCCGCGACAACTGCGTCGCGGACAGCGGCAGGCTCGCGCGCGCGGCGCGGTGGCGGTCCCGCGCGGCCTCCAGCGGCTCGCGGGCGACCACCTCGCCGGCCTTGACCAGATGGGTCAGGAGCTGGTGGTCGGCCAGGGCGGCGGGGACGGGCCCCACGCCGATCACCTCCGCCTCCGCGACGCCGTCGGCGTCCTGGCGGCGGGCCGCCCACTTGCGGCCGCCGATGGAGGTCTTGCCTCCCAAGGACTTCTTGGCCACCGGGACCAGCGCCGCCTTCGGATCCGCCGAGGTGGCCCGCGCCACCAGCTTGTAGACCATCGAGCACGTCGGGTGCCCGCTGCCGGTCACCAGCTGGGTGCCCACGCCGTACGCGTCCACCGGGGCCGCCGCCAGCGAGGCGATGGCGTACTCGTCGAGGTCCGAGGTGACCACGATCTTCGTCGAGGCCGCGCCCAGCTCGTCGAGCTGCTGCCGCACCCGGTGCGCCACCAGCAGCAGGTCTCCGGAGTCGATCCGGACCGCGCCCAGGTCGGTCCCCGCCACCTCGACGGCGGTACGGACGGCCTCGGCCACGTCGTACGTGTCCACCAGCAGGGTGGTGCCCCGCCCCAGCGAGTCCACCTGCGCGGTGAAGGCGTCCCGCTCGCTGTCGTGGACCAGGGTGAAGGCGTGCGCGCTCGTGCCGACCGTCGGGATGCCGTACCGGAATCCGGCCGCCAGGTCCGAGGTCGAGGTGAAGCCGCCCACGTACGCGGCCCGCGACGCGGCGACGGCCGCCAGCTCGTGCGTGCGCCGGGCGCCCATCTCGATCAGCGGGCGTCCGCCCGCCGCCGAGGACATCCGGGAGGCGGCCGCGGCGATCGCCGAGTCGTGGTTCAGGATCGACAGGATCACGGTCTCCAGCAGCACGCACTCGGCGAAGCTGCCCTCCACCCGCAGGACGGGGGAGCCGGGGAAGTAGACCTCCCCCTCCTGGTAGCCCCAGATGTCGCCGGAGAAGCGGTACGAGGCCAGCCAGTCCAGCGTCCGCATGTCGACGACGGCCCGCTCGCGCAGGAATTCCAGCACCGCGCCGTCGAAGCGGAAGTTCTCCACCGCGTCCAGCACCCGCCCGGTTCCGGCGATCACCCCGTAGCGGCGCCCTTCGGGCAGCCGCCGGGTGAACACCTCGAAGACCGAGCGTCGGTCGGCGGTGCCGTTGGCCAGGGCGGCCTGCAGCATCGTGAGCTCGTAATGGTCCGTGAAGAGCGCTGTCGACGGCACGTCCACCGGCAGGCCCAGGTCCGCAGGGTTCATGGCTGGGATGCTAGCGCACATTTCGTCAAAGTGACGAGATGTAGGCGGAGAATGCCGGACGGGGCTGTGCGGCCCCTGTTTGGGCGCTGGTGCGGTCGAGGTGGCAGCATGGGACGAGTGAGTGTTGCTCCTGTTGAGATCGAACGCACCAAATCCGCCGAAGAGACCTTCGCGGTCCCCGAACCCGACGTCCCCTGGGTGACCCTGGTGCACAACGACCCGGTCAACCTCATGAGCTACGTGGCGTACGTGTTCCAGGCGTACTTCGGCTACTCGAAGGACGTGGCGCACAAGCTGATGCTCGATGTCCATCACAAGGGGCGGGCGGTCGTCTCGAGCGGCACCCGCGAGGAAATGGAGCGCGACGTGCAGGCCATGCACGGCTACGGCCTGTGGGCGACCCTTTCGCAGGACCGCAACTGATGGGCGGCACCTTCGAGTCCCTGAAGGGCGGCGGCGCCGCCATCACGCTCGACGAGATCGAGATCTCGATCCTGCGCACCCTGGCGGTCCAGCTGCTGGAGCTGATCGGCCCCGGCGAGCCGGAGCCCGCCGAGGACGCCGACCCGCTCGCCGCGCTGTTCGCCGAGGGCCCCTCCGAGCCCCCGTCCGACCCGGCGCTGGCCCGGCTCTTCCCCGACGCGTACGGGGCCCCCGACGGGGCCGGCGACAAGGGCGTGGCCCCCGAGGAGCTCGCGGCCCGCTCCGCGGAGTTCCGCCGCTTCACCGAGAACGACCTGCGCGCCCGCAAGCGCGAGGACGTGCTGGCGGTCGTACGCAGCCTGGACGGGCTCGCCCCGTCCGGCGACGGTGCGGCGGTGCTGGAGCTGTCCGGCGAGCTGCCGCTGCGCTGGCTCGGCGCGCTCAACGACCTGCGCCTGACCATCGCGGCCCGCCTCGACATCACCGAGGACGACGAGAGCGCGATGCTGTTCCGGCTGCCGGACGAGGATCCGCGCAAGCCGATGGTGATGGCCTACCTCTGGCTCGGCGCTCTCCAGGAAACCTTGATCGAAACCCTCTGAGAATCCTCAAGCCGGAACACTGTTCGCTCAGCGGACGCTCAAATCCGGATAACGATCAGATCACCGCCCTGCGGTGATCTGATCCATTTCTATGCCTTTGGGGTGATTTTTTGATGCCCTCCGCCACATTTCTCCCCCTCGGGCGGCCGTAAGCACGTGATAAATCTTCACGATCGCCGACGGGACGCCACCCATGTCCCCCGGCTCGCTTGGACCGGCTGACCGCCGGCGTGCAACTCCATCCGTATCCGGGGGGATCGAGGACCCGATCCGCAGCCAACGAAGGCGCGGGTCGGCGTGGAGAAAGGCGCACCAGACATGACCTCTGTGCAGGTCGAGCAGCACGACAAGACGCCCGGCGAGGGCGGACAGGGCGAGGGCGGCGAGGGTTACCACCGCACGCTCGGCGCCCGGCAGATCCAGATGATCGCGATCGGCGGGGCCATCGGTACCGGCCTGTTCCTGGGCGCGGGCAAGGCGATCTCCAAGGCGGGCCCGAGCCTGATCCTGGCGTACGCCATCGCCGGCCTGGTCATCTTCTTCATCATGCGGGCCCTGGGCGAGCTGCTCATGTACCGGCCCGTCTCCGGCTCCTTCTCGGACTACGCCCGGGAGTTCCTGGGCCCGTTCTGGGGCTACGTCACCGGCTGGACGTACTGGCTGTTCTGGGTGGTCACCGGCATCACCGAGGTCACCGCGGCCGCGCAGTACATGTCGTACTGGACCCACGACAGCTTCCCTCAGTGGGCCTACGCGCTGATCTTCACGGTCATCCTCTACGCCGCCAACCTGATCTCCGTGAAGCTCTTCGGTGAGCTGGAGTTCTGGTTCTCCATGGTCAAGGTCACCGCCATCGTCGGCATGATCCTGATCTGCGCCGGCATCCTCACCATCGGCTTCTCCGACGCGGCCGACACCGCCACCGTCTCCAACCTGTGGAACGACGGCGGCTTCTTCCCCAAGGGCATCGGCGGCACGCTGATGACCCTGCAGATCGTGATGTTCGCCTTCCTCGCGGTCGAGCTCGTCGGCGTCACCGCCGGCGAGTCCAAGGACCCCGAGAAGACCCTGCCCAAGGCCATCAACACCGTGCCGTGGCGCATCGCCGTCTTCTACGTCGGCGCACTGATCATGATCCTGTCGGTCGTCCCGTGGACGCACTTCCAGCCGGGCGTCTCGCCCTTCGTCGCCGCCTTCGAGCGCATGGGCCTGGGCATCGGCGCCGCGATCGTCAACTTCGTCGTGCTGACCGCCGCGCTGTCCTCCTGCAACTCGGGCATGTACTCCACCGGCCGCATGCTGCGCGACCTCGCGATCAACGGCCAGGGCCCGAAGGTCTTCACCAAGCTCACCAAGAGCGGCACCCCGCTGGTGGGCACCACCTTCTCCGCCGCGCTGATGCTGGTGGGCGTCTGGATCAACTACGTCGCCCCGGGCAAGGCCTTCGACTACGTCGTCTCCTTCGCCACCATCTCCGGCATGTGGGCCTGGATCATGATCCTGGTCTGCCAGATCCGCTACCGGGCCAAGTCCGACCGCGGCGAGCTGCCGCAGTCCGCGTTCCGCGCCCCCGGCGCCCCGTACACGAGCTGGTTCGCGCTGCTCTTCATCGGCATGGTCATCGTGATGATGGGCGCCGACAAGGACTCCCGCGTCTCGCTGTACTGCGCCCCGCTGTGGGGCCTGATCCTGGGCGTCTCCTACCTGGTCATGAAGTCCCGCGACCCGCGCGGCGCGGCCTTCAGCAAGGCCTCGTAACACCCGGAGACCGTGCGTCCCGGCCGCCTGTCACGGCCGGGAACCGCGCTCCCACGACGTTGTCCCCAGGGCGGCGTGTCCATCATGCGGGCCCTTCCGTACCACTCCTCGGTACGGAAGGGCCCGTCTGCTTATCCTGTCGCTCATGCTGACCCTCACCCAGGCCCTGTACGACCAGATCGTCGAGCACGCCCGCAAGGACCACCCCGACGAGGCGTGCGGTGTCGTGGCCGGCCCGGCGGGCACCGACCGCCCCGAGCGGTTCGTCCCGATGCTCAACGCGGCCCGCTCGCCCACGTTCTACGAGTTCGACTCGAAGGATCTGCTGAAGCTCTACCGCGATCTGGACGACCGCGACGAGGAGCCGGTGATCGTCTACCATTCGCACACCGCGACCGAGGCGTACCCCTCGCGCACCGACGTCACGTACGCGAACGAGCCCGCTGCGCACTACGTGCTCGTCTCGACGGCGGACGAGGACGGCCTCGGGGAGTTCCAGTTCCGCTCGTACCGGATCGTCGACGGAGTGATCACCGAGGAAGAAGTGCAGGTCGTCGACGCCTACTGACCAGTATGTGAGCAGTGGGCGTCCGCGATGCGGGATCACACTCCAAACGGGGGACCGGGAATCGTTAACATGACCGCATGGTTTCCCACGACGTGAGCATCGAGACGCCCGGCAGGCTGCTGCTCGTGGCGCGGCTGCACGTCGACCTGTGCCGCCTCGCCAGCGCCATCTGTCCTGCGCTCTGAGCACCAGAGCCCTTCCGCGCGGGGGGCCGACGAACCGCGCGCCGCACCTTCCCACGCTTCTCACGCACTCCCAGACGACTGGAGACAGCCATGGCCATCGAGGTCCGCATCCCCACCATCCTCCGCACCTACACCGAAGGCGAGAAGGCCGTCTCCGGTGAGGGCGCGACGCTCGCCGACCTCTTCGCGGACCTGGAGACCCGTCACAAGGGCATCGAGGAGCGCATCGTCGACGGCGGCCAGCTGCGCCGCTTCGTCAACGTCTACCTCAACGACGAGGACGTCCGCTTCCTCGACGGCATCTCCACCGCCCTCAAGGACGGCGACAGCGTCACCATCCTCCCTGCCGTGGCCGGCGGATCGAAGTAATGCGCTACGACTCCCCGCTGGCCGCGGTCGGCAACACGCCGCTGGTCCGGCTGCCCCGGCTGTCGCCCTCGGACAACGTCCGCATCTGGGCGAAGCTGGAGGACCGCAACCCGACCGGCTCGATCAAGGACCGCCCCGCGCTCCACATGGTCGAGCAGGCCGAGAAGGACGGCCGGCTGTACCCCGGCTGCACCATCCTGGAGCCCACCTCGGGCAACACCGGCATCTCGCTGGCGATGGCGGCCAAGCTCAAGGGCTACCGCATCGTGTGCGTGATGCCGGAGAACACCAGCCAGGAGCGGCGTGACCTGCTGGCCATGTGGGGAGCCGAGATCATCCCGTCGCCGGCCGCCGGCGGCTCGAACACGGCCGTCCGGGTGGCCAAGGAACTGGCAGCCGAGCACCCCGACTGGGTGATGCTCTACCAGTACGGCAACCCGGACAACGCGGGCGCCCACTACGCCACCACGGGCCCGGAGATCCTCGCGGACCTCCCCTCCATCACCCACTTCGTGGCGGGCCTGGGCACCACGGGCACCCTCATGGGCGTCGGCCGCTACCTGCGCGAACACGTGGCGGGCATCAAGATCGTCGCGGCCGAGCCGCGCTACGACGACCTGGTCTACGGGCTGCGCAACCTGGACGAGGGCTTCGTCCCGGAGCTCTACGACGCCTCCGTGCTCACCACCCGCTTCTCGGTGGGCTCCGCGGACGCGGTGACCCGCACCCGGGAGCTCCTCCAGCAGGAGGGGATCTTTGCGGGCGTCTCCACGGGAGCCGCCCTGCACGCGGCGATCGGCGTCGGCCGCAAGGCGGTGGCCGCGGGCGAATCGGCGGACATCGTCTTCGTCGTGGCCGACGGCGGCTGGAAGTACCTGTCGACGGGCGTCTACACGGCCGCGACCACCGAGGAAGCGATCGAGGCCCTCCAAGGCCAACTCTGGGCGTAGCCCCTGCGGGGGTGCCCGCGCGGTACCGGGCGCGGCGCCGTTTCCCGGGCTCTGCCCGGACCCGGTCCTCAAACGCCGGACGGCTGAAAAGATCAGCCTCGCCGGCGTTTGAGGCGCGGGGTCCGGGGCGGAGCCCCGTGCAGCGGCGCCGCACTGCTAGTCGGCGAGCCGCTCCGCCAGGATCGCCGCGTGGCTGGAGGCCGGGTCCTTGACCGAGGTCAGCAGGGTGACCGGACCCGCCGCCGCCAGGCTCCGCAGGCGGGCCAGCTCCGCCACCGCCCCCGGCTCCGCCAGCTCCGCCTCGTACCGCTGCCGGAACTCCTGCGCCGAACCGCCGTCGTGGAACCACTTCCGCAGCTCCGCCGACGGCGTCACCGCCTTCGACCACTCGTCCACCCCGGCCACCGCCTTCGCCAGGCCCCGCGGCCAGAGCCGGTCCACGAGGACCCGTACCCCGTCCGCCGCCGGGTCCGGCGGGTCGTACACCCGCCGCAGGCGGATCACCGGTTCCCGCGTCACCGCGCGCCTCCCAGTCCCTTGATCTCGTCCCACACCGCAGGGTCCAGCATCCCCATCCGGGTGCGGAACTCCCACAGCGACACCTCCGCCGGCCGGTCCGCCTCCAGGAAGCTCGCCCGGCCCTGCGCCCCGACCGTCCCCGGGGGCAGCGGGATCACCCCGGCCCGCCGGTCGTCGTACTTCCCGGTGATCCACGCGACCCGCGCCCGGTGGCCCCGTACCGACCGCACCGCGAGGACCAGGCACGTACGGCCGTCGGCCAGGCACCACAGCTCGCCCGCCCGCGGCTGCGGCGGCGGACCGGACCCGTGCGCCGGCGGGGTCCGGCGGGGCAGCCCGAAGCGGCCACCGGCGACCAGCACCAGCAGCGCCACGGCCACCACCGCGGCCACCGCGGGCCACCAGGACGTGTCCATGCTTCGACCGTAGCCGCGCGGGAACGCCCCAGCATGGCAACGCCCGTGCCCACCGTCGCTCCCCCGGGTGACAGCGCAGGTGATTCCCCCCACAACGGCCTGCCGCGGAGGAGCGACCGGACGTTTCGCGCCTTACGCTCGACCCACGCACGGCCCGCATTCCGCCCACGGACCGTCCTCGGAGGTTCACGCTCCATGAAGCTCACCGTCGTCGGCTGTTCGGGGTCGTTCCCGTCCGCGGAATCGGCCTGTTCGAGCTACCTCGTCGAGGCCGACGGCTTCCACCTGCTCCTCGACATGGGCAACGGCGCCCTCGGCGATCTCCAGCGCCACATCGGCCTCTACGACCTCGACGCGATCTTCCTGAGCCACCTGCACGCCGACCACTGCATCGACATGTGCGCGTACTTCGTCGCCCGCTACTACCGGCACGAGGGCGGCCGCTGCGGCACCATCCCCGTCTACGGTCCCGAGGGCACCGAACGCCGCCTGACCACCGCCTACGACGACGTCCCCGACGAGCGCTCGATGAGCGAGGTCTTCGACTTCCGCACGCTGAAGTCCGGGACCTTCGAGATCGGCCCGTTCCAGGTCCGCACCGAGCGGGTCTCCCACCCGGTCGAGGCGTACGGCATCCGCATCGAGCACGGCGGCCGCTCGCTCACGTACTCCGGGGACACCGGCACCTGCCCCGAGCTGGGCCTGCTCGCCGACGGCACCGACCTCTTCCTGTGCGAGTCCTCCTTCACGCACGGCAAGGAGGACATCCCGGGCCTCCACCTGAACGGCCGCGAGGCGGGCGAGTACGCGCGCGGCGGCCGCGTGGGCCGGCTCGTCCTCACCCACATCCCGCCGTGGACCGACCCCGCGCAGAACATCGCCGACGCCCGCGCGGTCTACGACGGCCCCGTCGACCTGGCGTACTCGGGCGCGGTCTACGAGGTCTGACGCCCCGGCGGCGCGCCCTCCCGGCCGTGCCCCCCGCCCGCGACCGACCCCGCCCGCGACCCCGCCCCGGGGAAGCGCAGCACCCCTCCGTGACAGCGAGAAGCCCCCGCCCTCCCTTCCGGGAGAGCGGGGGCTTCTTCGGTCCTGCGGGGCCTACTTGGCGTCCGCCTTGGCCATCTCGGCCAGCTCCTCGTCGGACTCGCGGCCCGGCGTCGGGAGGTTGAACTTGACGATCGCGAAGCGGAATCCGAAGTAGTAGACCGCTCCGAAGACCAGACCGACCGGGATGATCATCCATGGGTTGGTCGCCTTGCTCCAGCCGAGACCGAGGTCGATCAGACCCGCGGAGAAGGTGAAGCCCGCGTGGACCCCGAGCGCCCAGGTGATCGCCATGGAAAGCGCGGTCAGGACGGCGTGGATCGCGTACAGCACCGGCGCGATGAACATGAACGAGAACTCGATGGGCTCGGTGACACCCGTGACGAACGAGGTGAGGGCGAGCGAGACCATCATGCCGGTGACGGCCTTGCGGCGCTCCGGGCGGGCGGTGTGGGCGATGGCCAGGGCGGCGGCCGGGAGGCCGAACATCATGATCGGGAAGAAGCCCGTCATGAACAGACCGGCTTCCGGGTCACCGGCGAAGAAGCGGTTCAGGTCACCGTGGACGACCTCGCCGGCGGCGTTGGTGAAGTCGCCGATCTGGAACCAGGCGACGGTGTTGACGAACTGGTGCATGCCGATCGGGATCAGCGCACGGTTGATGACACCGAAGATGCCGGCGCCCGCGGCGCCCAGCCCGGTCATCCACTCACCGAAGTTGGAGATGACATCGCCGATCGGCTCCCACACCAGGCCGAAGAACACACCGGCGATGACACCGACGAAGGCCATGATGATCGGGACGAGGCGGCGGCCGTTGAAGAAGCCGAGCCAGTCCACCAGCTTGGTGCGGTGGTAGCGCTGCCACAGGACCGCGGCGAGCAGACCCATGATGATGCCGCCGAGGACGCCGGGGTTGTTGTACACCGCCGGAATGTCGACACCGTTGTTCTCGGTGGTGTTGATGATGGCCTCGTGCACCGGGAACGCGGTGAGCACGTTCTTGTAGACGAGGAAGCCGACGAGGGCCGCGAGGGCGGTGGAACCGTCGGCCTTCTTGGCGAAGCCGATGGCGACACCGATGCAGAACAGCAGCGGCAGGTTGGCGAAGACGGCGTCACCGGCGGTGGCGAACACCGTGGCGACCTTGCCCCAGCCGAGACCGTCCTTGCCGAAGACGTCGGGCTGGCCGAGGCGCAGCAGGATGCCCGCGGCGGGCAGGACGGCGATGGGCAGCTGGAGGCTGCGGCCGACCTTCTGCAGACCCTGGATCAGGCCGGATCCCCGCTTCTTGGCGGGCGGCGCAGCGGCGTCAGTAGCCGTACTCATAACTTCCTCCGGGGGGAGCAAGGCGCCGCCAAGGGGTGGAACCAAGAAGGACGGCGACGTCTCAGAAAGGGGGACACGCCGCCGGGGGAAGCGGTCGTGGTCTACACCAATTCATGGTGTAGACCAGTTGTAACACGGTGAGGGTTAGATAAGGAACCTTCGATTTCCTGTGGCCTGGATCACACGCCCCGGGGTATGCCGAAGGGCCTCCGGATCGTGATCCGGAGGCCCTTGACGGACCGTACGGTAACCCTGCGGGGGCTGGGCTGGGCTGGGCTGGGCTGGGCTGGCCGGGCTCAGGCCTTGGTGGTCTCCGACTCCATCGCCGCGATCTCCTCGTCCGACTCCCGGCCGGGCGTCGCCAGGTCGAACTTCGTGATCGCGAAACGGAACACCACGTAGTAGACGACCGCGAAGCACAGGCCGATCGGGATGATCAGCCAGGGTTTCGTGGCCAGCCCCCAGTTGATGATGTAGTCGATCAGGCCCGCCGAGAAGGTGAAGCCGTCGTGGACGCCCAGGGCCCATGTCACGGCCATCGACACGCCCGTCAGCAGTGCGTGGATCACGTACAGCAGGGGCGCCACGAAGAGGAAGGAGTACTCCAGCGGCTCGGTGATGCCCGTGACGAACGAGGTCAGGGCCACCGACACCATCAGCCCCCCGACCTCCTTGCGTCGCTGCGGCTTCGCGCAGTGCGTGATCGCCAGCGCCGCTGCCGGCAGGGCGAACATCATGATCGGGAAGAAGCCGGACAGGAACTGCCCCGCCTCAGGGTCGCCGTTCAGGAACATGGTGATGTCGCCGTGCACGACCTGGCCGCTCGGCGTGGTGTAGCTGCCGAACTGGAACCACACCGGCACGTTCAGGAACTGGTGCAGGCCGATCACCAGCAGCGCGCGGTTCGCGACGCCGAAGACGCCCGAACCCCAGGAACCCAGGCTCACCAGCCAGTCGGAGAAACTCTCCAGCGCGTCACCGATCGGCGGCCAGATCCACAGACAGATCACGGCGAAGGCGATGCCGACGAAGGCCATGATGATCGGAACGAGCCGGCGGCCGTTGAAGAAGCCGAGCCAGTCGACCAGCTTCACGCGGTGGTAGCGCTGCCAGAACCAGGCGGCCAGCAGTCCCATGACGATGCCGCCGAAGACCCCGGGGTTCTGGAAGGTGTACTCGGCGAAGGAGTCGTCCTGCCCCAGGCATCCACCCCCGACGTCCTTGGTTCCCTCGGGGCAGGGTGAGGGGAATGCCTCCAGGACGCCGTGGTAGACGAGGAACCCGGCCACCGCCGCCAGCGCCGTCGAGCCGTCGGCCTTCTTGGCCATGCCGATCGCGACACCGACGCAGAAGAGGAGCGGCAGGCCGAGGCTGGAGCCGAGCAGGGCGCCGCCCGCCGCGGCCATGACCTTGGCGACGTCGGACCAGAATCCGTCCCCCCCGGCGTCGATCACGCCCAGCCGCAACAGGATGCCTGCCGCGGGCAGTACGGCGATCGGGAGCTGAAGGCTGCGCCCCATCTTCTGCAGCCCCTGGAACAGCTTGTTCCGCCAATTCGGCTGTGGCGCTGCTTTGGAGTTGCTCACGCTCATCGGCGTCCTCCCTGACCGGCCCGTTTTGGCTGCCGCAACACTTACGGCACACTGGTGTAGACCAGTTGTGGGCGGGTTGCTGCTGATCGTCATCATTCGGCAGGGGCCCGTCATGTGCCTGCGTAGATGGGCCAACCGTGCGTTACCGTGACAAAGCGGACCGTGCAGGTGGGTAGCCATGTACCGGCCGCCGAGACCCGTTCTTCGAAACACTCAGGGAGAAACACATGGCCACCAAGGCTGAGAAGATCGTCGCCGGGCTCGGCGGCATCGAGAACATCGAAGAGGTCGAGGGCTGCATCACCCGCCTGCGCACCGAGGTCATCAACCCCGACCTGGTCGACGAAGCCGCACTCAAGGCCGCCGGCGCCCACGGCGTCGTCAAGATGGGCACCGCGATCCAGGTCGTCATCGGCACCGACGCCGACCCCATCGCCGCCGACATCGAAGACATGATGTGATCCGGTCACAGCACTAGGCCCTGTCCGGGCCCCAGCGGACCCCGTCCCGGAAGCCCCGGACGGGGTCTTCGCACAGCGGCACAGGCTCGGGCGGGCAGGGACTAGGCTCGGAGCCATGTCTCGCATCGACGGCCGTACGCCCGAACAGCTCCGCCCGGTCACCATCGAACGCGGATGGAGCAAGCACGCCGAGGGCTCCGTCCTCGTCTCCTTCGGAGACACCAAGGTCTTCTGCACCGCCTCCTTCACCGAAGGCGTCCCGCGCTGGCGCAAGGGCAGCGGCGAAGGCTGGGTCACCTCCGAATACTCGATGCTGCCCCGCTCCACCAACACCCGCGGCGACCGCGAATCCGTCCGCGGCAAGATCGGCGGCCGCACCCACGAGATCTCCCGCCTGATCGGCCGCTCCCTGCGCGCCGTCATCGACTACAAGGCCCTCGGCGAGAACACCATCGTCCTGGACTGCGACGTCCTCCAGGCCGACGGCGGCACCCGCACCGCCGCCATCACCGGCGCCTACGTCGCCCTCGCCGACGCCGTTGCCTGGGGCCAGAAGAAGAAGTTCATCAAGGCCGGCCGCAAGCCGCTCACCGGCACCGTCGCCGCCGTCAGCGTCGGCATCGTCGACGGCGTCCCGCTCCTCGACCTCTGCTACGAGGAGGACGTGCGCGCCGAGACCGACATGAACGTGGTCTGCACCGGCGACGGCCGCTTCGTCGAGGTCCAGGGCACCGCCGAGGGCGAGCCCTTCGACCGCAAGGAACTGAACGCCCTCCTCGACCTCGCCGCCGGCGGCTGCGCGGACCTCGAGGCCATCCAGCTGGGCGCGCTCGAACTGTAAACGGCAACCGCCGGGCCCGGCCCGGCGTCCAGGAAGATACGGGCGCACGGTCTCGAAGCCGTGCGCCCGTCCTCGTAGCGTCCAAGCCCTCAGGGGGAGAACCGTATGAAGCTCCGCATAGCGGCCGTAGCCGTGGCCGCCGTACTCACCGTCCCGGCCCTGTCCGCCTGCGACGCGATCTCCACGGCGATGGACTGCGCGAACACGGCCGTGGCCATCACGGACGGCGCGAACGACCTCCAGCAGGCCGTATCCCAGGCGGGCAACAGCCCCCAGGACGCCCAGAACGCGCTCAACCAGATCGAGTCGAACCTGAAGAAGATCGGCGACCAGACGGACAACGCCGACCTGGGCAAGGCCATCGACTCGATGAACACCGCCGTCAAGAACGTCCGCACCTCGATCGAGAGCGGCAACAGCGTCCCGGACATCCAGCCGGTGGCGGACGCGGCCAGCGAGATCTCCAAGGTCTGCACCCCGGGATAACCCGGATAATGAGGGCATGACCTCGACGCCCAGCCGCCTCATCCTGGCCACCCGCAACGCGGGCAAAGTCTCCGAACTCCGCGCGATCCTGTCCGACGCCGGCCTGCTGCACGAGCTGGTCGGCGCGGACGCGTACCCCGAGATCCCGGACGTCAAGGAAACCGGTGTCACCTTCGCCGAGAACGCCCTCCTCAAGGCCCACGCCCTGGCCCGCGCCACCGGCCTTCCGGCGGTCGCCGACGACTCCGGCCTCTGCGTGGACGTCCTGCACGGCGCCCCCGGCATCTTCTCGGCCCGCTGGGCCGGCACCCACGGCGACGACAAGGCCAACCTGGACCTGCTGCTGGCCCAGCTCGGCGACATCGCCGACGAGAACCGCGGGGCCCACTTCGCGTGCGCGGCGGCCCTGGCCCTCCCGGACGGCACCGAACGCGTCGTCGAGGGCCGCCTCCTCGGCACCCTCCGCCACGCCCCGTCCGGCACCGGCGGCTTCGGCTACGACCCGATCCTCCAGCCGCAGGGCGACACCCGCACGTGCGCGGAACTGACGCCGGCGGAAAAGAACGCCATCTCCCACCGCGGCCAGGCCTTCCGCGCGCTGGTCCCCTTCGTCCGCGCCCTCCTGGGCTGACGGGGGCACGCCGACGGCCGGTCACCCTCGCAGGAGGGGGACCGGCCGTTGATGTGGGCCCGGTGGGACTCGAACCCACGACACACCGGACCTAAACCGGCGCCCTCTGGCCAGCTGGGGTACGGACCCGTGCGACCACCTTACTGGTCGACGGGGGTCCGTTGCGATGGGATGGCCGACCTTGATCGTTTGGCGAAGGTCGGCGTCTGGCTGTGGCAGGAGGGGCACAAGTAGCGGAGGTTCTCCCGGCGGTTGTCCAGCCGGTCACCGTTCACGTGGTCGATCTCCAAGACGAGTCTCTGGCCGCGCCACACGTCCCCAATGCCACACTCCGTGCATACATGTGGCACCCCGAGGTCGTCCAAGGCTCGACGCAGAGTCGCGGTCTTGGTGCGAGAGGAACCGACTTCGAGTCGCCTCAGGATCTCTGTTGACGACTTGCGTGCAGGGGAGGGGCGGCCGACGGCGTGCCCCTGGCCCGTGAAGTGCGCTGTCGACAGCCCGTATTCCTCGATGCTCCGTCTGGCTTTGGAGCGTGCGGCGCCGTCGAAGGGGTGGTGGCCGAGGGTGCGCATGACCCCAGCCATGTTCTTCGAGTCGGCGACCGCGGGTGCGATCTCCTCGTAGGCGAAGAGGCGGCGTGACGAAGTGCCTCGACGGGGGAAGTGCGACGTGTCTATCCCGAACCGTTCGAGGAGCTTGGCGATATGGACGTGGGCGCTGTTGTACGGCTCGACGCCCATGTGAGTGAGCATCCCCGCGATGCTGTCCGTGTGGGAGGCTGCTTCCCGTAGCCGCTCTTCTGTGTAGCGCTGCCGGACCCGGACGGGAAGTGGCTCGTCGACGAAGTGGGATGTGTCGATGCCGTAGTGAACCAGCCTGTCACGCACGTACCGCCGAGGGCCGGCCAGCAGTGGGGCGTCGAGCCGTCTCAGGAGGTCGACCAGGCTGGTGGCCAGCGGCGCGGTTCGGCTCAGCAGCTCCCGGGTGTACCTGACCTCGCTCACGCAGCCCTCCTCACCTTACGGCCGCGGTACGTGTCGGTAGCCGCATGGCAGTTGGGGCAAAGGATCCGAAGGTTTTCCCGCCGGTTGTCCCACCACTCGCCATTGATGTGATCGACCTCGTGCCGAAGCGGTTTGTTGTTCCACTCCGGACCGACCCCGCACTCGGCGCATTCCTCAGGAACGCCGGCCTTCAGCAGCTCCCGTCGCAAGCGATCGCCAGGGACTCTGCCGTCCTGCGGATCTCTGACGGAGAGCGTCGGTCCCAGAGCTCCCTTGGGGCGAGGCTTTCGGGTGGCGACGAAGTGCGATGTGTCGATGCCAAGAGTCGAGATCCGTCGGGCGATGTGCGTCTGGTTGCCTCCGACGTTGCTGATGCCGAGGCGGCTGACCACCTCTGAGATGGATGTGGACCCGGAAACGACTTCCCGGAGCCGTTCCTCGGTGTGCCGCGCCCATTTCGTGGGGAAGTGGGAACAGTCGATCCCTGATTCCCGCATCTTCGCCCGCAGGTAGCGCCTGCTGCCGCTGCTCGGTGTGCCGCCGCACCAGCGGACGGCGTCGTCCCAGTTGTTCGTCTCGCGGGCCGCGGCTTCCAGCAGCTCTCGGGTGTATCGGACCGCCATTGCCTTCTCCTCCCGGCCGCGCGTGCGGCCCTCGTACGGAGCAACGGCACCGGAAGGCGGACGGTCACGGGCTTTTGCGTCCGATAAGCGGAGCGGCCCGCACCGGTTGGGGTGCGGGCCGCTTGCGGACGAGAGGGCCGGGCTCAGAGGCCCAGGTCCTTGATGATCTTGGCTACGTGGCCCGTGGCCTTGACGTTGTAGAAGGCGTGCTCGACCTTGCCCTCCTCGTCGACGACCACCGTGGAGCGGATGACCCCGGTGACCGTCTTGCCGTACAGCTTCTTCTCGCCGTACGCGCCGTACGCCGTCAGCGTCTCCTTCTCCGGGTCGCTGACCAGGGTGACCTTCAGGTCCTCCTTCTCGCGGAACTTCGCCAGCTTCTCCGGCTTGTCCGGGGACACGCCGATGACGTCGTAGCCGTGTCCCGTCAGGAAGGACAGGTTGTCCGTGAAGTCGCAGGCCTGCTTCGTGCAGCCCGGGGTCAGCGCGGACGGGTAGAAATAGACGATCACCTTGCGGCCCTTGTGGTCGGCGAGCGAGACCTCGTTGCCGTCCGCATCGGGCAGGGTGAAGGCGGGGGCGGTGTCGCCCGGCTGGAGTCGCTCGCTCATCGTGACACTCTCCTCGGGAGGGGATCGGTATGCCATGAGACTAAGCTGACAGACTGTTCATGGCGGACTACGCCCCACACGACCACGACGACGACGGAGGCAGCGCGGTGCCGGAAGCCAGGACCCCCGCACAGATCGAGGCGGACATCGTCCGCCGCCGTGAGCAGCTCGCCGAGACGCTCGACGAGATCGGTGTGCGCATGCACCCGAAGACGATCATCGGGGACGCGAAGGCGCGGGTCGCCTCGACTGTCGACCAGACCGCCGGGCGGGCCTTCGCCACGGTGAACCGGATCGTGACGGATCTGCGGGACGGTCTGCGTCACGACGACGGGTCTCCGCGCGTCGACCGGATCGTGCCCGTCGCGCTGGTCGCGGTGAGCCTGGTCGGGCTGCTCGTGGTGTCGGCGCGCCGCAAGCGCGGATGACCCTGAGCGGTACGGGACGGGCGCGGGCAGGTAGGTTCGGGGCGTGAGCGAGAACACCACCCACGACAAGCTGCCCATTCGCATGCTGCACGACCGCGTGCTCGTGAAGTCCGATCTGCCGGAGGGCGAGCGGCGCTCGGGCGGCGGCATCCTGATTCCCGCGACGGCCGCGGTGGGCAAGCGGCTGGCCTGGGCCGAGGTGGTCGCGGTCGGGCAGAACGTCCGGACGGTCGAGCCCGGTGACCGGGTGCTGTACGACCCCGAGGACCGTGCCGAGGTCGAGGTGCGGGGCGCGACGTACGTGCTGATGCGCGAGCGGGACCTGCACGCCGTGGCCGCGGAGCGGCTGGAGGGGTCGGAGGACTCCACCGGGCTGTACCTCTGAGGCTGTGAGCAAGGGCTGGTGGCCCAGGTCACCGGCCCTTTTCGCTGCCCTTTGCTACGGTGGAGGAGAACCCGACGAGACGCGCCGTACCGGGTACGACAAGACGACGCACCCCGTATCGCTCGATGTCTCGGAGGTGCCGTCATGGCATGGGTTCTTCTTCTCGTCGCCGGTCTGCTTGAGGTCGGCTGGTCGATCGGCATGAAGTTCACCGACGGTTTCACCCGGCTGTGGCCCAGTGTGTTCACGGGTGCCGGGATCGTCGCGAGCATGGTGCTGTTGTCGTACGCCGCGAAGACCCTGCCCATCGGTACGGCGTACGGGGTGTGGGTGGGCATCGGTGCCGCCGGCGCGGCCGTGCTCGGTATGGCGGTGCTGGGTGAGCCCGTCACCGCCGCCCGGATCTTCTTCATCTGTCTGCTGCTGGTCGCCGTGGTGGGGCTGAAGGCGACCTCCGGTCACTGACCTGGCCGGAGGCCCGACCCGGTCACTCCAGGAACGCCGACGGCGGGCGCAGGCCGTCCGCCGGGCCTCCGTCGCTGCCTTGTGCGCTGCCTTGTGCGCTGCCTTGTGTGCCCTGGGTGGTGCCGCCCTGGTTGCCGCCCTGGGTGGTGCCGCCGTTGTCCTGGCCGCCGTTGTCCTGGCCTCCGTTCACCGGGCCGCCGTTGTCCTGGCCGCCCTGGTTCTGGCCTCCGTTGTTCTGTCCGCCCTGGTTGCGGCCGCCGGCCGGGTTCGACGGGGAGGGCCGGGCGGGGCGCTCGGGGGCGCTGGGCGAGGGTTCGCCGGGGGGCTCCTGCGGCGGGTTGGATTCCGGGCTGGGCGGTGGCGGGGGCTGTGCGCCGCCGGGCTGGAGTTCCAGGTCGAAGTCGACGGGGTCGGTGCCTTCCAGCGCGGTCTTGGTGTAGGCGGCCCAGATCCGGGCGGGGTAGCCGCCGCCGCCGATGCGGGCCTCGCCGAGGGCGCCGTAGAGGGATTCCAGGGTTCCGGTGTCCGGGTCCTGGCCCATCATCGAGATCACGGTGACCAGGTCCGGGGTGTAGGCGGCGAACCAGGCCGAGCGGTCGAGTTCGCCGGTGCCGGTCTTGCCCGCGGCCGGGTGGCCGGCGGCGAGGGCGGCCGTACCGGTGCCGTTGTCCACGACGCTGACCAGCATGGACGTGGTGGTGTCGGCGGCTTCGCGGCTGATGGCCTGGGTGGGGGTGCGCTGGGGGAGGCCGATGGTGTCGCCGCCCTTGGTGATCTTCTCCAGGAAGGTGTAGGGGGTGCGGCGGCCGTGGTCGGCGAGGGTGGCGTAGGCCTGGGTCATGTCCAGGACACTGGCCTGCAGGGTGCCGAGGGCCATGGCCGGGCCGGGTACGAAGTTGGGGGTGTTCTCGGGGATGCCGAGGTCGATGGCGGTCTTCTTGACCTTGGCGGTGCCGACGTCGACCGCCATCTGTGCGTACACGGCGTTGACGGAGAGGTCGGTCGCGGTGTTGACGGTGATGTTCCCGTAGGAGACCTGGCCCTCGTTCTCGGGGGCGAAGTGGATGCGGCCGCCGGCGACCGGGCGTTTGTTGTCGCCGCTGTAGATCGTGTTCGGGGTGATGCGGCGGCCGTCCTGGGTGCGGGAGCCGTTCTCGACGGCGGCGGCGAAGACGAAGGGCTTGAAGGCGGAGGCGACCTGGTAGTCGTGCCGGGTCGCGTTGTTCACGTACTGCCTGGTGTAGTCGATGCCGCCGTACATGGCGAGGACCTTGCCGGTGGCCGGGTCGATGGAGACGCCGCCGGCCCGGACCAGCCGGTCGGCCTTGCGCTTGTCGGGTTGGAGCTTGTTGACCATCTGGTCGTCGACGGCGTCGACGAGGGCGTTCTGGCGGCGTTTGTCGATGGTGGTGGTGATGCGGTAGCCGCCTTCGGCGAGGGTTTTGTCGTCGAGGATCTTGTTGTCGACGATGTAGTCCTTGATCGCTTCGACGAGGTAGCCGCGCTGGCCGGAGAGGCCGGCGGCGGCGCGGACCTTGCCCGGTTCGGGGAAGCGGGTCGCCGCGCGTTCGGCGGCGGGCAGCCAATTCTTCTTGACCATGCCGTCGAGTACGTAGTTCCAGCGGGCGAGGGCGCGGGGGCGGCTCTGGGGGTGGGCGACGACGTCGAAGGCGCTGGGGGAGTTGAGGAGGGTGGCGAGGTACGCGCCTTCGGCGGTGGTGAGTTTGCCTACGTCCTTGCCGTAGTAGGCCTGGGCGGCGGCCTGGATGCCGTAGGCGTTGCGGCCGAAGTAGCTGGTGTTCAGGTAGCCCTCAAGGATGTAGTTCTTCGACTTCTCACGACCGAGTTTGATCGCGATGAAGAACTCTTTGACCTTTCGTTTGATCGTCTGTTCCTGGCCCAAGTAGTAGTTCTTGACGTACTGCTGGGTGATGGTCGAACCGGACTGGGTGCCCTTGCCGGTCGCGGTGTTCCAGGCGGCGCGGAGCATCGCCTTGGGGTCGACCGCCCGTTCGGAGTAGAAGTCCCGGTCCTCGGCGGCCAGTACGGCCTCCTGCACGGTCCGGGGGATCTGCGACAGCGGCACGTTGACGCGGTTGACCTCGCCGTCGCGGGCGATCTGGGAGCCGTCGGAGTAGAGGTAGACGTTGGACTGCGCGGTGGCGGCGGCGTTGGCCGGCGGGATGTCGACCAGCAGGTAGCCGGCCACGAGGGCGCCGCCGATCAGCAGGGCGATGAGCAGGATGCCGCCCAGGATCATGCGCCAGGTGGGCAGGAAGCGGCGCCGGCCGGTTCTCCTGCCTCGGGCCTTCTTCCCCGGTCCGCCCTGGTGCGGCGCCTGCTCCGGCGGCGCCGGTTCTGCCCGCGGCTGCGGTACGTCGGGCGGGGTGTCGGGGTCGCGAGGGGTCCAGCCCGGGGGTGGTGACTGGTCGCTCATCTCCAGGACTCCTCGACGCCGTTCAAAATATCCACTTCTGTACCTCATGGTGTCTACCCGATGGCCGCTGATTCCGCTCCGGACGGGCATAAATCGGTCGCGTGGCTCGCCCCTCCGCACTAAGCTCGCGCGCTTTGGCCGACCTAGGAACGACGTGGGAAACGGAGGGATACGGTGCGCCGGAGAGTGCGTCGCGGAGTGTGTGACGGAGCGAGCGACGGAGTGCGTGACGGAGCGAGTGGCGGAGTGCGTCGCGGAGTGCGTCGGGCGGTGGGTCTCCACCTGGCGGTCGCGGCAGGCGGATTCAGGCGCTACGCCACCTACGGGACGGCGACCGCGGCCGGGGTGTTCACCAACACCGTGTTCGGGTTCATCGTCGCGTACACGTACATCGCGCTGTGGGACGAGCGGCCCGGACTCGGCGGCTACGACCAGTCGCAGGCGCTGACCTTCGTCTGGGTGAGCCAATCACTGCTGGCCGCCGCCGCCCTGATCGGCGGCGGCTTCCAGGAGGAGCTCCAGGAGCGGATCCGGACGGGCGACATCGCGGTCGACCTCTACCGGCCCGCCGACCTCCAGATGTGGTGGCTCGCGGCCGATCTGGGCCGGGCGGGCTTCCAGTTGCTGGGCCGCGGGGTGGTGCCGCTGGTGGCGGGGGCGCTGGCGTTCCCGCTGGCGCTGCCCGTCGATCCGCTGCGCTGGCTGCTGTTCCTGGTGTCCGTCCTGCTGGCGCTGGTGGTGAGCTTCGCGCTGCGCTACATGGTGGGGCTGGTGGCCTTCTGGCTGATGGACGGGGCGGGGATCAACATCATGGCCACCGTCGCCTCGGTCTTCTTCTCCGGGATGCTGCTGCCGCTGACCGTCTTCCCGGGCGGCTTCGGCGAGTTCGTCCGGACGCTGCCGTGGGCGGCGATGCTGCAGGTGCCGATGGACGTCCTGCTGGGCAAGCACGCGGGGGCCGGGGGAGCGGCCGAGGCGCTGGGCTTCCAGGCCGGGTGGGCGCTCGTACTGCTGGGAACGGGGCGGCTGTTGCAGTCGGCCGCGACGCGGAAGGTGGTGGTCCAGGGTGGCTGAGGCCGAGGCCGAGGCAGGGGTCGGGGCCGGGGCCGGGGCCGCGGTGGAGGCGGTACCGGCGCGGGCGTGGGCGCGGGATGGGGAGCGGGATGCCGCGGTGGGCGGGGCGTCGCGGCGCGGCCCGGTTCTGGAGGGGCTGCGCGGCTACCGGCTGATCGTGGGCATGTGGATCCGCTCCACGATGACGTACCGGATGTCCTTCGTCCTGACGACCGTCGGGCAGGCGGCGATCACCCTCCTGGACTTCGTCGCGATCGCCGTCATGTTCTCCCACGTGGACACCCTCGGCGGCTTCACGCTGCCCGAGATCGCCCTGCTGTACGGGTCCTGCTCGGCCTCCCTGGGCCTGGCGGACCTGCTCCTGGGGAACACCGACCGGATCGGCGCCCGGATCCGCGACGGTTCGCTCGACACGATGCTGGTGCGGCCGGTCCCGGTGCTCGCGCAGGTCGCGGCGGACCGGTTCGCGCTGCGCCGGCTGGGCCGGATCGGTCAGGGGCTCGGGGTGATGGGCTGGGCGGTCTGGACCCTGGACGTGGACTGGACGGCCGGGAAGGTGCTGCTGGTGCCCGTGATGGTGATCGCCGGTGCGGCCATCTTCGCGGCGGTGATGGTGACCGGGGCGGCCTTCCAGTTCGTGACCGGGGACGCGGCCGAGGTACAGAACTCCTTCACCTACGGCGGCTGCACGATGCTGCAGTACCCGCCGACGGTCTTCGCGAAGGACCTGCTGCGCGGGGTGACCTTCATCGTCCCGCTGGCCTTCGTCAACTGGCTGCCGGCGCTGCACGTGTTGGGGCGGCCCGATCCGCTGGGACTGCCCGGGTGGGTCGCGTACCTGAGCCCGCTGGTGGCCTTCGTGGTGTTCCTGCCCGCGTCGCTGGCGTGGCGCGCGGGAGTCCGTTCGTACCGAAGCACGGGGAGCTAGAGCTGTGGCGGATGCGCTGATCTCGTTGGACGGGGTCGAGAAGGTCTTTGACGTACGGCGCCGGGTGAGCCCGATGCGCCGGGAGAAACGCCAGGTCAGGGCGGTGGACGGGATCAGCTTCGAGGTCGCCCGGGGCGAGATGGTCGGCTACATCGGGCCCAACGGCGCCGGGAAGTCGACCACGATCAAGATGCTGACCGGCATCCTGACGCCGAGCGGCGGCCGGCTGCGGGTCGCGGGCATCGACCCGGCGCGGGAGCGGATGCGGCTCGCGCACCGGATCGGGGTGGTGTTCGGGCAGCGCACGACGCTGTGGTGGGACCTGCCGCTGAAGGACTCGTACGGGCTGATGCGGCGGCTGTACCGGGTGCCGCGGGCGCGGTTCGAGGAGAACCTGGAGCGGTGCGTGGAGCGGCTCGACCTGGCCGAGCTGCTGGACGTACCGGTACGGCAGTTGTCGCTCGGGCAGCGGATGCGCGGGGACATCGCGGCGGCGCTGCTGCACGATCCGGAGGTGCTGTACCTGGACGAGCCGACGATCGGGCTCGACGTGGTGAGCAAGGCGAAGGTACGGGGCTTCCTGCGGCAGCTGAACGAGGAACTGGGTACGACCGTGCTGCTCACCACGCACGATCTCCAGGACATCGAGCAGCTGTGCGAGCGGGTGATGGTGATCGACCACGGGCGGCTGATGTACGACGGGCCGCTGGGCGGGCTGCACGCGGCGGGGGCGGTGGGGGAGAGCGAGCGGACGCTGGTGGTGGACCTGGAGCGGGAGCTCGCGCCGATCAGCGTGGCGGGGGCACGGGTGGTGAAGGTGGAGGGTCCGCGGCAGTGGCTGGCGTTCCCGGCGGGGGCGTCGGCGGCGCCGCTGGTGGCGGCGGTGGCGGCGGACTACCCGCTGGTGGATCTGTCGGTGCGGGAGCCGGACATCGAGGATGTGATCGCGCGGATGTACGCGGGCCGCGGCTGACGTTTCCCCGCATCGCCTGAATCAGGGGAAAGCCGGGGACGATCCGGGGGCGATCTCAGGGGTTGAGTCGTACAACTCGCCGACAACCCTGCATAGTCTGGTCCGCATGAGTGACGAGCGGCCGGAGAAGCCGTTGCCGGAGCTGAGGGCGTCGGACGCCGACCGGGACCGGGTGGTGGAGCGTCTGCGGGACGCCGTCGCCGAGGGCCGGCTCGACATGGAGGAGTTCGAGGAGCGGCTCGACGCGGTGTACAAGTCGCGGACGTACGCGGAACTGGAACCGCTGACGCGGGACCTGCCGGCGCCGGCGGGCGGGCCGGTGGCGCGGCCGACGGCGGCCGCCGAGCCCTGGACGGGCCGGATCGGCGGGGCGGGCAGTTCGGCGACGGCCGTCGCGGTCATGTCGGGCTTCCAGCGCAAGGGCCGGTGGACGGTGCCGGCGCGGTTCGACGCGGTGGCGTTCTGGGGCGGCGGGGAGCTGGACCTGCGCGAGGCGGACTTCGCACAGCGCGAGGTGGTGATCAACTGCGTCGCGGTCATGGGCGGCATCCAGATCACGGTGCCGCCGGGGGTGGAACTGGACGTCCGGGGCTTCGGCTTCATGGGCGCGTTCGACCAGCGCGACAACCCGGGCCCGTCCGAGCCGGGCGCGCCGCGGGTGGTCGTGACGGGCTTCGCCTTCTGGGGCGGCGTGGAGATCAAGGTCAAACAACGCAAGCGCCCTCTGGGCGGCCCCTCCCTCCGCAAGGAGCTGTAACGCCACGCCGTGTCCTTGGGTCCTGGGCATCCCCGGCGGAAGGGCGGGGCGGCACGGAGGTCTTCCAAGGCCGCCCGCACCGTATTCCCTCACGGGAGCGAAATGGTGTAGCGGGGTAGGGAAGGCGAATCGTCGTCAGGGCGATTCGTCATCTGTTTCCGCGGCGGTGAGCGCGACCTCAAGCAAGTGCACGATCTCAGAGTTGAGGGACCGCCGGTCGGCCTCAGCCTGGGAAGTGAGGCGTTCGTGTACGTCGTCAGGAAGTCGAAGGGTAATACGAATCATGACACCATCATAGTGTCACCTAGGGTATGGTGATCACCGTGAAGCTCAGGTATCAGTTCCGCGTGTACCCGAGCCCTTCCCAACAACATGAGCTGGCGAAGGCGTTCGGGTGCGCCCGCGTCGTATGGAATGACGCGCTGCGTATCCGCCAGGATGCCTACAAGCAGGGCAAGCCGGTTCCGTCCATTACCGCATTGGCGAAATCGGTGCTCACCGAGGCCAAGGAGACACCTGAGCGTGCATGGCTCGGCGAGGTTTCGGCCGTAGTGCTCCAGTCGTCCCTGCGGGATCTCCAGGCGGCACACAGCAACTTCTTTTCATCGAAGAGGGGCGCCCGCAAGGGGCCGAAGATCGGACCGCCCCGTTTCAAGAAGAAGACCAGCCGCCAGGCGGTCAGGTTCACCAAGGCCGCCCGCTTCTCCATCACCACGGACGGCAGTCTTCGACTTCCGAAGATCGGGGACGTCTCCGTTCGTTGGTCCCGCGAACTTCCCTCCGACCCATCGTCGGTCACGATCATCAAGGACGCGGCCGGAAGGTTCTTCGCTTCCTTCGTCATCGAGGCTGACGATAATCCCCTGCCGGAGCTGGACATCGAGGAGACGGATACCGGTATCGATCTGGGCCTGTCCTCCTACGCTGTCCTCCGCGGCCGGAAAATCGCCTCCCCGAAGTTCTTCCGTCGGCAGGAGAAGAAACTCAAGCGCACTCAGCGCAAGCTCAGCAGGTGTTTGAAGGGTAGCAACAACCGCCGTAAGGCCAAGCTGGCCGTCGCCAAGGTTCATGCGCGTATCGCCGACCAGCGACGCGACTTCATTGAGCAGGAAACCACTCGAATAGTCCGTGAGAGCCAAGCGGTCTATGTGGAGGACCTGAACGTGAAAGGCATCGCTTGCTCTGGTCGGTTCGGCAAGTCCGTCCACGACCAGGCACTGGGAATGTTCACTCGGACGCTCGAAGCCAAATGCGCGAGGTACGGGCGAACCTTCGTCAGGGTCAACCGGTTCTTCCCGAGTACTCAACTCTGCTCGCACTGCGGCTCCCTGTCAGGACCGAAGGGGCGCGAAGGTCTACGGATACGCACCTGGACGTGCGACTGCGGAACTACCCACGATCGGGACCAGAACGCCGAGCACAACCTACGCTTTGAGGGACGGAGCATCGTGGCCGAGGGACGACCGGACACGTAAAACGCCTGCGGAGCCCGTGTAAGACCCGGCAAGCCGGGCTGTGGGTGATGAAACAGGAACCACCCGAAGGTCTCCGCTCACCAACGGCGGCCAGGCGGGAATCCCCCACATTCATGCGGGGGAGACGTCAAGCAGACAAAACCGGCGCCCCCGGGGAAGGTCAGGAGCACGTGGAGAACAACACCACAACAACCGGCAGCGCCTCACAGGCGGAGCCCCCCGCACCGCACCCCGTCACCCCCCGCACCGCGTTCGTCTTCAGCGCCGCCGACGAGGAGCGCCGCCGCGGGGTCCGCCGGATGAAGGCCACCGCGACCGGCCTGCTGATCCTGGTCGCGCTGGTCTACGTCCTCGCCGAGTACGCCCAGCACGCCTGGGGCGCGGGCGGCTGGGCCGCGTACGTCGCTGCCGCGGCGGAGGCCGGTATGGTCGGCGCGCTCGCGGACTGGTTCGCCGTGACCGCCCTCTTCCGGCGTCCGCTCGGCCTGCCTATCCCGCACACCGCGATCATCCCGACCAAGAAGGACCAGCTCGGCGTGTCCCTGGGCGAGTTCGTCGGGGAGAACTTCCTCTCCTCCGACGTGGTCCGGGCCCGGCTCCACGCCCTCGGCATCGGCGGCCGCCTCGGTTCCTGGCTTGCCGAGCCCGAACACGCCGACCGGGTCACGGCCGAGCTGGCCGCCGCCCTGCGCGGCGCGCTCACCGTGCTGCGCGACTCCGACGTGCAGGCCATCGTGGGCGAGGCCATCACCCGGCGCGCCGAGACCGCCGAGATCGCGCCGGGCATCGGCAAGACCCTGGAGCGGGTCGTCGAGGACGGCGGCCACCGCCGCGCCGTCGACCTCATCTGCGCCAAGGCCCACGACTGGCTGGTCACGCACGGGGCCTCGATCACGGACGCGGTCCAGGGCGGCGCCCCCGGCTGGACCCCGCGGTTCGTGGACCGCAAGGTCGGCGAGCGCGTCTACAAGGAGCTGCTCCGCTTCGTCACGGAGATGCGGGATATGCCCGAGCATCCGGCGCGCGGGGCGGTGGACCGTTTCCTGGCGGACTTCGCGGCCGACCTCCAGTCGGACACGGAGACCCGCGCGAAGGTGGAGCGGCTCAAGTCCGAGATTCTGGAGCGCGACGAGGTCCAGGACGTCATCGCCTCCGCGTGGTCGGCGATCCGGTCGATGATCATCTCGGCGGCGGAGGACGAGCAGAGCGAGCTGCGCCTGCGGGTCCGCGCCTCGCTGATCTCCTTCGGTGCGCGCCTGGCCACCGACGGCCGTCTCCAGGCGAAGGTGGAGGGCTGGATCGAGGGCGCGGTCGTCTACGTCGTCACCACCTACCGGACCGAGATCACCTCGTTGATCACGGACACGGTGGCGGGCTGGGACGCCGAGCACACCTCCCGCAAGATCGAGGCCCACATCGGCCGTGACCTGCAGTTCATTCGTATCAACGGAACGGTGGTCGGCGCCCTGGCGGGCCTGCTGATCTATACGGTGTCCCGCGCCTTCGGGGCGTAGGCCGGCGGGCTCAGACCGGCGGGGATCAGGCCGGCGGGGCCCAGACCGGCGGGGATCAGGCCGGCGGGGCCCAGACCGGCGGGGCTCAGGCCGGCGGGAGCGGCAGTTCCAGCTGGGCGTGCCCGCGGGTGGTGACCTCCGGGGGAGCGGGGCGGGCGGCGCCCAGGACCAGGAGCGCGCGCAGGGCGGCGATCACGTCCGCCGGTCTGTCGTGCAGGAGCCCGGGGGTCGTGCTGGCCACCAGGACACCCCGGGATTCCAGGCGCAGCCGCCGGTACAGGGTGGCCTGCCAGGCGTCGCGCGTGTAGTGGTACTCCGCGGAGTCGATCTCCAGCGCCACGCCCTCCTCGGGCCAGTACGCGTCCGGGCTGGCGAGGAAGGCCCCGTCCCGGCCGTGGAGGCGGGCGTTCCAGAGCGGGGCGGGGAGGCCGGCCGCCGCCAGGCCCGCGCGCAGTTCGGCGTGCAGGTCGTGCGGGTGGCACCAGCCGCCCTGGACGACGTTGGCCAGTACGGAGCGCACCAGGTCGGCATCGTCCGTACGGGCCGCGAAGTCGGCGGCGGCCCGGATCGGGCGGGCGCTGGGGACGCCGGAGATGTGGATGGTGGCGGGCCAGCGCGAGGTCGAGCAGGGCCGGACCCGGCCTGCGGCGGCCGGCGAGCGCGGGGCGCGGACGAGGACGTCCAGCGGTTCGGGCGGGGCGTCGCGGATGCCCAGGAGCGCGAGCGCGGCGCCGCCGGTGAGCGCGGCGGTGGACCCGGAGAGCGGATCGGCCGCGGGGTGGGCGGCGTACAGGACGGCGGACAGCGCCCGCTGCCTGGTGTCCGGCGGGCCGGTCTGCAGGAGGTACACCCGTGGCAGGAGCCGCTGCCAGGGTCCTCCGCGGCGGCTGCGGCCGCTGATGGTGGCGGCCGGGATCCCGGCCTGCTTGAGCTGGTGGCAGGTGGCCAGGTTCAGCTGGCGCCGGGCGGTACGGGCGATTGCGGTGATCATGCCCCGGGTATGCCCGGTGGGGCCTGCGCGATGCTCAGGCCGAGGGGTGGTTCGGGGCGAGGAAGACGACGACGCCGTTCTGCGTGCCGGGCAGGGGGGTGACCTCGTGCCAGCCGAGGCGCCGGTAGGTGGCGACGGTGTCGGTGGCCATCCGGGCGGTCAGCAGCCAGGCGCGCTCGTCGGGGGCGTCGGCGGTGATCTCGGCGAGGAGGATGCGCCCGGTGCCGTTCCCGCGCGCGTGCGGGCGTACGGCGAGCTCGTCGATCTCCAGGGCGCCGATGAGGAGTTCCCGTACGCGCTGCCGGCCGAGCTGCGCGGAGACCTGCCCGTAGCCGCGGTCGCGGGGGAAGGTCTTGGGGGTCAGCCAGCCGGTGGCGAAGCCGTCGATGCCCGCGGGCGACTGTGCGAAGGCGGTACGGAAACCGGCGCGGCGGCTGTCGGCCTGGAGCCGGAGGGAGAACTGGCGAATGGTTTCTTCGTCCTCGTTCCACGGTGGTGCGGAGAACACCTCGCTGTAGGCGTCGGCCAGTTCGTCCGACAGGTCCAGCACGGCCGGTCCATAACAGATCACGTTTACAGCTCCTTGGGCCGGCTTGGGCGGCTTCGGTCGTATCGCCCGTGTAGGAGAGTGAATCTACGCCGGGGAGGTTCCACGGAGGGCACCTGCGCGGATCCGGAGGGTGTGCGACAAATCCGACTTCCGTACGTGGCCCGGCCCGCCCGTATCGCCTTTCCCCGGCCCGGCGTTGAACCCGTGTGTCCAGCTCCCTCCTGCGCAAAGCCCTGGTCGGCCTCGCCGCGTGCGCGGTGGCGTTCTTCATCACCCTGGGCGTCATCGCCGTCCTGCCCCGCGCCGTCCAGGACACCGTCCCGCCCGGCGTCCTCGGCGGAGCCGTCGTGGTCCTGGGCGTGACGACCGCGCGCCGCTTCACGCGGCGCGCGCGTTAGCCTCGTGCGGAGACGTTCGAACGGCTGGAGGACCCCACGATGGCGCAGATTCCCACCTCGGCAGTAGCGGCGGCCGGCCTGGTCGGCGGCTACGCCACGGCCCGCTGGACCGGCGTACGCCCGCTCGGCGGCGTGGTCCTCGCGGCCGCGGGCACCCTCGCGGCCCGCGAATGGCACCGCCGCACGACCCCGACGACGACGGCCCTCCTCGGCGCGGCCTACGTCGCCGCGTTCGCGGGATCGCACCCCCTGGCAAAGAAGATCGGCGCCTGGCCGGCGGTCTTCACGGCGGCGGCCGCGGTAGCCACGGCCTCCTACGCGGCGGCGGACCGCTAGGGGGCATCCGGCCCTCTGGCCCTCAACAGCCCCTCAAGCTTGTCGAAGCCCTGGGTCCAGCCCTCGTCGTGCAGGGCGAGACGTCCCTCGGTGGCGAAGCCGAGCTGCACGAAGACGAGCCGGGTGGAGCCCGTGCCGTCGCCGTGCAGCTCCAGGACCACGATCGTCTCCCGGTCCTCGGGGTCGGGGTCTTCCCAGCGGAACGTGTACGACAGCAGGGCGGGCGGCTCCACTTCCAGGAATTCGCCGGTGAGGAAGAAGGAACCCCCTTCCGGCGGTTGCATCTCGATCCGATAGGCCCCGCCGGGCCGCAGGTCGCTCTCCCCCCGGGGAATGCTGAACCCGTCCGGCCCCCACCACTTCGCCAGCTCCACGGGATCGGTCAAGGCCTGGAACACCACCCCGGGCGCTACGGGGAACGCGCGCTCCATGCGGAGCCTGAGCAAGCCGTCCTGAGTCATCACGCTCCCTGGGGATGCGGCGGAAAAGCAACTCATTCCATCGTAGGAGGCGGGAACCGCGCTGTCGCAGGGACGCCGCAGCTATGGGACGCGCCATCGCAATTGCGTCGCCCGGGCGCATCAGTATCAGCATCAGCAGTCTTTGGTTCAGCCCCTCACAATCGATCTCCGGCCACGTTCGGCGCTGCCGCTGTGATTCCGTTGCGGGGCTCTTACTGCATCCGTATCCTTTCGGGCAACGCGTCGACGGAGACGAGTAGCCACGGATCACGCGAGCAGAGAGAGCCGCCGGTAGCTGTGAAGGCGGACTCGTGCCCCGTGGTGAAGACCCTCCCGAGCGCGGGGAGGAAAGGCCCACGGGCCCAATGCCCCGCCGGTTTGCCCCCGTCATCGGGCTGAATGAGGCCGCCGCTGTCTGGCGGTGGCAAAGGCGTGGTGGCACCGCGAGTACCCTTCTCGCCCACGCTTCCAAGGGATCATGACGACGCCCCTGGAGGGCTGCGATGATCCACACGACTAGCCGCGTACTGGTTTCTGACCTACGCGCACACCTCGACCAGACCGTCACCGTCTCGGGCTGGGTGAACGCGCTCCGGCTGCAGCGCAAGATGCAGTTCGTCATCCTGCGGGACCACTCCGGCATGGTCCAGGTGACCCACAAGCGCGACGGCGGCCCGCTTGAAGCCATCATCGAATCGGTTACCCCTGAGTCCGCCGTCCGGATCACCGGCCGGCTCGTAGAGGCGGCCCAGGTCAAGCTGGGCGGCCTGGAGATCGTCCCCGAAGCGATTGAGGTGCTGAACCGGGCGGAGACGCCCCTGCCGATCGACGAGCACACCGGCCCCGAGCACCGGCTCGACTGGCGATTCCTCGATGTACGCAAGCGGGCCACCGCGCAGATGGTGTTCGCCGCGCAGACGACCCTGGAGCAGGGGCTGCGGGAGTACGCCATGCAGAACGGCTGCACGGAGATGCACACGCCGAAGCTGATGGGCACCGCCTCGGAGTCCGGCGCGGAGGTGTTCAAGCTCGGGTACTTCGACCGGTCGGCTTACCTCGCGCAGTCTCCGCAGTTCTACAAGCAGATGGCCGTGGCCGCCGGCATCGACCGGGTCTTCGAGATCGGTCCCGTCTTCCGGGCCGAGCCGTCGTACACCTCGCGGCATGCGACCGAGTTCACCGGCGTGGACGTCGAGCTGTCGTGGATCGACGATGTCGAGGACGTGATGGCGTTCGAGGAGCGGATGCTCGCTCACGCCATCGCGAAGGTCGCCGAGGTCCATGGTGAGGCGATCCAGGAGGTCTTCGGTATCGAGGTCGTGGTGCCGGAGGCTCCGTTCCCCAGGATCACGATGGCCGAGGCGCAGGAGATCCTGCGGGCCGGCGGCTGGGACCCCGAAGGCGTCAAGGAGGACCTGGACCCGGAAGGTGAGCGCACCATCGCCGCCCACATGAAGCAGCTCACGGGCCACGAGTTCGTGTTCATCACGCACTACCCGGCCAGCATCCGGCCGTTCTACCACATGCGTCCGGCGGACCGGCCGGACCTGACGCTCAGCTTCGACCTGCTCTGGAAGGGCCTGGAGATCACCACCGGGGCCCAGCGTGAGCACCGCTCCGACGTGCTGCTCAAGCAGGCGGAGGAGAAGAGCATGGACACCGAGCCGATGCAGGACTACATGAACATCTTCCGCTTCGGGTGCCCGCCGCACGGCGGCCTCGGCGCCGGCCTGGGCCGGATCCTGATGGTCATGCTCGGCCTGGACTCGATCCGCGAGGCCGCGTTCCTGTTCCGCGGCCCGAACCGCCTCACTCCCTGAGCCAGGGGTAGACGCACCTCTGCCCCACCGCCTGCCTGGCGGTGGGGCAGCTGGGGCTCGCTCAGTACCGGGTGTGGCCCAGGTCGAGGGTCCACGCCTCGGCGGGGTTCTTGTCCCAGTGGTCGCGCAGGGCCAGCTCGCGGTCGGCGTACCGGCCGCGGCGGGACAGGCCGCCATGGGAGAGCGTGACGCTGAGCGCGAGCGGCGATTCGGTGGTGACCCAGTGCGGGGTCAGGGCGTGACTCCACAGCTGGTCGCCTGGCTGCATCGTTACCGACTGCCTGGCCGCCTCGTCGTGCGGTGGGGGATCTTCGGCGGTGGTCTCACCGAGGACCGCGGCTTGGGGTGACAGGTGCTTGTCGGGGTTGTGGTAGCTGTGGAAGGTCTTGATCCCTTGGACCTGCCACACCAGACCGTGCGAGTTGTCGTTGTGGTAGGTCGAGGCCGCCCCTTCGGTGGACAGGAACAGGATGGGCGCGCACCGCTGCCACGTGAATCCCTGCGTCGACAGATGGGTGCGCCAGGGCACCATGACCTCGTCCTGGAAGCCGGCCAGGATCTCGCCGTAGAACCGGGCGAGGTTGAAGTGCACCAGGCGGAACGGCCACGTGGCGATCTCCTCGACTGGGGCCGTCCGGAACGCGGCTGTGCGCTCCATGCGCACCTTCCAGTCGTCCTCGCCGAGAATCGTGAACCGCACCTCCTCGTCCCGGCGGACGTGGTCGAGGATGTCGATCGACGGCAGGAACAGGTAGTCGAACGGGACCTGCATACGGAAGTTCGGCGGCCGCCTCCAGCGGCTGTTGAAGTCGTTGGGATCGGTGACGGAGACCGACGGTTGCACGTGGACCCCCAAGGTCAGGCTGCCGCGCAGTCGCGGGACGCGGGGCGGCAGATGGCGGCGCAGTCGGGTCCGACGCGGTCCGTGGTCGGCGCGTCGAGGAAGGCTCGGATCTCGGTACGTGGGGCGTGGACACTGACCTCGGATGCTCCGTAGGGGCAGTGCCGCACCTCGCCGTCGGCCGACATGTAGAGGGTGGCCGACCGACAGGGGTGACTCTCCTCCTTGGACAGCTGTAGTTGCCGCAGGTCGTCGAGGTAGGAGCGGTATCCGTTGGACAGGCGGAAGTACTGGTCGAGTACCACCGTGTCGCGCGCCCTCTGGACCAGGGAGTCCTGGAGTGATCGGTTATCCCGGCGCAGGGCGGCTTCGGAGAGGAGGACGGGACTCAGCTGGACGTCGATCCCCGTTCCCGCTACGAGGTCGGCGAGCTGCGCGGCTTCGTCGTCGTCCACATCCCAGTAGGTGAGGTGAAGGACTTTCGAGGGGGTGTCGACGGCGTCCAGCGTCGAGACCGCCGAGGCTGCGGTCCGTGTGGTGCGGCCGAGTGTCATCGCGCCCTGCGAGTCTGCGGAGACGGTCACGTTGGTCAGAAGGTGTCCGACCTCCGCGAGGGCGGTGACCTCAGCCTCCGAGCGGGCCGAGGTCACCATGGACACCGTCATGCCGAACTGGAGAGCCAGGCGGACGAGCTGCCGGAGGTCCGGGTGATGGGTCGGCTCACCACCCGTGAGGCACACGCCCTCCACCCCGGTCTCCTTCAGCCGCGACAGGGCACGCGAGTACGTCGCGGTGGTGAGGAAGCCGCGGGCGCGGTCGGCCCGGAAGCAGAAACTGCACGCGACCTCGCAGTGCCCCGCCGTCGAGATCAGCGCCGTACGGACCGGGGTGCTCATTGCACCCCCGTGTTGTCCCATACCGCGATGGCCACGGTGCTGGTGTAGAAAGCGCACATCTGCGGGTCGGGCGTGCTGCCGCCGATGAGGGCTTGTTCGTTGCGGGACGGGCCGCCGCATATGGCCAGCGCCGGGCAGTCGCCGCACGCGGGGATCGGCGCGACCTTCTTCGTCGCCCTTGTGAGGCGGCTGGGGTCCGACCGTAGCTCGTCGAGTGTGTGGAGGAACTCGGGTTCGGTGAAGTTGATGTCGCAGACGCTGACCTGGTTGCCGGGCAGGAGGGCGGCGTTGAGGCTGCGGTCGCCCTGCATGTGGTCGAAGAGCATCGGTCGGCGGGTATCGAGGGCCTGGAAGGCACGGTCGAGGACGGAGAAGAGCATCCCGCCCTTCCCGAGTGCGGTCAGGCGGGCTTCGTAGAGCTCCCGGGCCAGGTCCGTGCCGTTCACCCGCCACTCGCCCCCGGTGGGGATGGGCGTGTTGACGTAGATGAACTTGAGGCCGAGGTCGTCGATGATCCACTGCACGCTCTCGGCCAGGCGCCCGATGTTCGACGCCGTCGGGGTGAGGTTGCAGCCAACGTGCAGGCCCTTCGCCTCGACCAGGCGCCGGACGTTGCGGCGGATGCGGTCGTCCGCGGGCTGTCCGCCGAGGAGGAGCCGGTTCGCCGAGTTGATGCCCGGCGGGCCGTCGATGGAGATGCCCACCCCGTACTCGCGCTGTACGAAGTGGTCGAGGGCCTCGTCCGTCAGGCGAGCGCCGTTGGTGACGACCGTGCGCCGGACCCGCTCTACGCCGTGCCGGGCCGCGAGGGTGTCGGCGAGTTCGTCGCCGTACTTCATGAGGTCGAAGCGGATCGTCGGCTCGCCGCCGAACCACTGGATCGAGACCTCTTCCTGCCCAGCGTTCTGCTCGAACAGGAACTCAAGGCCGGCGGCGAGCTCCTGCTCCGTCATGTCCGGCTTGCCGCTGTTCGTGTCGACGAAGCAGTACGTGCAGGCCATGTTGCAGCGGTCGGTGAGCACTACCCGCAGGCCGCTGATCCGACGCGGCGTCGGGTCGATGCCCAGGGTGTGGAGGCGGTGGTGGAGTGCTTCACGGCGGTCGGCCGCAGGGCCGTCCTTGGTGAAGCCGAGCCCGGCGAGGGCTAAGTGCGTCGCGGTCGGGGGGACCCCGGCGAGGTCAGAGACCTCGCCGGGGTCGAGAAGCACACTCTCCAGCGTGACCGGGTCGAGGAGGACAGCCTCCCCGTCCCGGTCGTACTGGAAGTATTTCCCCCACAGAAGCTGGGGAGTGGCCACTGGGTCAGGCCGCCGTTTCCTCTTCGGCGATACCCAGCTCGGCCATGACGGCGCGGACCTTGTCCTCGGCGTCGGCCTGGAGCCGGGCGGAGGCCGCGGGGGAACCGCCGTCGGAGAGGACGATCACACCGGGGAGAGTCGGGTTCGGCGCGATGACCGTGAGACCGGCCGGTTCGGTGCTGATGACCATGACGGCGCCCTCCAGGCTGACCCAGTCGGTGCGGTCCTTCAGGGCCTCCAGGATGCGGCCCTGCTTGTCGCGGAAGGAGGCGCGCTCTCCCATCCACACGCCCGCCTTGGACTTGGAGTCCACGACGTCCGCGTAGATGAGGTGGTTCTGCTTCTCTTTCCTGGGCTTCGGCATAGCTGATCTCCTTGGTGGAAGGGTGACCGCCCGGGACGGGCAGCTTGGATCCGCTCTGGTGCCGCCGGTCTGGTGCCGTATGGCACCTCGCCGGTTTCGTGCGCGGCGCTCTGGCGCCGTTCCCCGTCGGTGCCGTCCGCTTGGTCGGCACCGACGGGAAGCCTGTTCAGCCCCTTGTCTCGCTGGGCTGGGCCGGGTGGGCGATCGGCCGTAGGAGATGGAGAGTGTTCGGATCGGCAGTCCATTCCCGACCCGAGTGGTCCATCGGGCGCATGTGCGCCACCTTCCTGACCGGCCTATCGGTGAGTTTCGATACGTAGACCAGGACGGCGCCCACGGTTCCGCGACGTCCGCTGGCGGGGTGTGCGACGTCCTGGCCGAGGAACCGGTGCCCGGTGTCCTCCGTGACCCAGACGTTCGTCCCCGTGGTCTCGCTCATTGGGCTCCTCCGAGGCCGAGGAAGGCGTCGAACTGGGCGGAGCTCCAGGTGGAGGGGTCGCTGTTCCGGCTACGGAACGCCTCGGCGGCCCGGGGCAGGCCGCGGCGCTCCGACGGGGTGCCGGCTGACGTCTCCACGTACGGGGCCACGACGGCCTCGTAGTGCGTGCTGATCGCGCCAGGGGTTCTTCGGGGAAGCCGGGGGCCGCTCACGTTCCACTCCCTTTCGCCGGGGTCTTCGAGGTGGCGTAAGGGTCCCCCTGGTGCGGGTGTCACGGCCACGACGCGGTTGGTGTCCTCTGGTGCTCGCCAGGGTGACCGGGGTGTCATGGAGGTGGCACCGCGATGTCATCTGCACGGATTCCATTGCGCAGCAGGGATGTTGAGCAGTAGGCACGAAGTGGAGCGGGCGCGACGTGGCCCGTCTCCTGACCTTGAGGGAGCGACCGATGGACGATCCGGCGACGCTGCTGCGCGTGTTAGTCCAGCAACGGCATTGGCGTTACAGGGACTTCGTCACGGCATTCGAGCGCGCGGCCGTACAGGCCGGAGTGCAGGGCATGTCGGTGTCGGAGGCACAGTTCCGGCGGTGGACGTCGGGCCGGATCAAGACCATGGCGGGACCGGACACGTGCCGGGCACTGGAGCAACTCTTCGGCGTGGACGCCGCGGCGCTGTTCGGGCCACCGCCCGCGCTGTCGCCCTCGGCATCGGTGACTCCCACTGCGTACGACCTCGAAAGTGAAATCGCCATGACCGCACGTGACGCCGCTGATGAGGCGGGGGCTGCCGCCGCGCAGTCCGTATCCGACACGACCATCGACCAGCTCCGTGACGACGCCCTGTCCCTCGCCCGCTCGTACGGCGCCGCAAGCGCCTTCGAGGTGTTCCGGCGGGCCAGGCTTCTCCGCTCGGAGGCCGAGCACCAACGTGGACTCACCAAGGTGCCTGCGCAGCAACAGGAGCTGCTGATCGTGGCGGGACAGGCATGCGCGCTGCTGTCGACCGCCGCGTTCGACCTCGGCGCCCTGGACGACTCGGCACGCCTCGCCCGGTCGGCGGCCCTGTACGGGGAGATGGCCCGCTTCGATCCACTACGGGCCTACGCCACCGGATCCCTGGCAATCTGCGCGTACTTCACGGGCCGCCCCTCGGAGGCCGTACGCCACGCGCGGACCGCAATGGCCTACGCCGGTCTGGGCGACACGGCCAGGCGGCGACTGCTGTCCATCGAAGCCCGCGCCCACGGACACCTCGGGGACCGGGAACGGGCCACCCGCGCGCTCGTCGCGTCCACGCGGCAGGACAGCGGCGATCGGGACGCCCTGCACGACGACGTCGGAGGCGAGTTCGCCTTCAACGAGGAACGGCTGCTGATGTCCAACGGCACCACCGCCCTGCTCGTCGGCGACGGGGCAGGGGCCGAGGTGACTGCGCAGCGGGCGCTGGACCTGGTCGCGTCCCGGCCGCCGGCCCGGCAGTCGGTAGCGGTCCGGGGCAAGGCCGCGGCCGACCTCGCTGCGGCGCAGGTGCTCCGGGGCGACCTAGACGCGGCGGCGGCGACGCTGGAGACGGTGTGGGTGATCCCAGCAGAACAGCGTGTGGCGGGACTCTTGGAGCGCACTGGCGGCTTGCGTCGTGCGCTGACGGCCCCTGCGTTCAGAGGGACGCAGGTGGCCGTCACGCTCGGCGAACAGATCGAAGAGTTCGGGCGTCTCTCGGCGCCGAGGCAGTTGGGTACGGGGAGCGGGCTCCTTACCATCGAGCCCTGATCCAGCCCCTGCGCCTACGAGTAGCCGAGGGCGGCAAGGATCTGGGCTTCCTTGGCGGGGTCCACGCCGTGCTCGGCCCACCTCGGATGTTCGACCGGCCGACCATCTGCCTGCATCCACGCCCAGGTGTCGGCAATGGTGTCGGCAAGCGGACGGCAGCGGAGCCCGGCAGCCACGGCACGGGAAGCGTCGACGGACCACACCCCGGAGTGGGTGCGCCACAGTGGAAGCTCCGTCCACTGCTTGACACCGTGCGCAGTGAGTGCCGCCGCATCGGCCCACACCGGGCTGCCGGTGCTATCGGTAACGGCCAGGCATGTGGCGATGAAGTCGGCCCAGCTGACGCCCCCGGGGTGGGCGATGTTGAACGCCCGGCCGGTGCCACCGGTGCCGGCCTGATCGACGGCGAAGGCGGCGACGTCCCGCACGTCCACAGGCTGGATCCTCTGGGCGGCCGGCGCCGGGACGACGATCGGGCCGCCGCGCTGGGCTCGGGTGAGCCACCAGGGGAGGCGGCCGACGTACTCGCCAGGCCCCAAGATCACCCCGGGCCGCAGGAACACCACGTCGTCCCCGAAGGCGGCGCGTACAGCAGCCTCTCCGCCAGCCTTCTGGAACCCGTACTTCGTCGGACTGCCGTCGGCGCTGGTGTGCCCGAACAACTCGTCGGCATCCGGTGGGCACTCCAGCAGAAGGGAGTCCTCGGTGAGCGCTTGGTGGGGCCAGCCCTGATAGACGGACACCGTGGACACGTGCACCCACCGGGCGGCGACCGGGCGCAGGGCTTCGGCGGCGAGGAGCACATCACGGGGAGGGAACTCGCTGCTGGAGGTGTCGATGACAGCATCCCACGGCCCATGTGCGGCGAGCCGCTTCATGTCCTCGGGGCTGGTCCGGTCGCCCCGGACAGTGTCGGCGCCCTCGACCGCACCGGAGCGGCCACGGTTGAACGCCGTCACCTCCCACCCGCGTCGAAGTGCTTCGTCAACGATCGCTCGGCCGAGGAACCATGTGCCACCCATCACGAGAATCCGCATGAGGTCGACCCTGCCATGCAGCGCCATGCGACACCATCCCGCCCGTCATGGCCAGCGGCTGAGCCCACGAAAGGCCGGTTGAATCTGGTGGTTGGTAGCGGTGGGGCTGGTTGCCCCGTTCAGTGGATGTGACCGGTGCCGCGGCTGGCCGGTACCTGGTGCGGTTGTCACGGCCGCTCTGGCTTCTTGCGGTGCCGAGAACCACCGCTACGGCTGTGCGTTCCGAAGCCCTTCGATGAAGACGCGCCAAGCCACATCCCCGAACGAAACCGTTTCTCCCATCGGTCGCTTGGAGTCACGCAGAGCGATCGAGTAGGTGACGAATGCTGCCTCGACACACTCGCTGTGCTCGGCCCCGCTGTAGGAGGACTTGACCCAGACGGTGCTGCCTATGGCCGGTGAGATGAGGTTCATTACAACTCCTCGTGGACACGCTTGATTAGGGCTGATGATGCAGCCATGTCCAACGCTTGTGCGCGGAGGTACTCGAAGGCAAGCCGGTAGCGGTCCAGCTCTTTGTCCTGCTCCATGAACAGCGAACCTACGTGAGTGTCCACGTACACGACATCCAAAGATGGCTCGGGCCCGCCGATGATCACGAAACTGCCCATGGCGGCAGAGTGCGCACCCTTGGAGAAGGGCAGCACCTGCAAGGTGATGTGCTGAGACTTGTTGGCCTCAAGGAGGCGCTCGAGCTGAGCTTTCATCACCTGCCGCGAGCCCACAACACGTCGGATCACCGACTCGTCGAGGATGGCCCAGAGGTGCGGTGGCTTGGGGCGGTCGAGGATCTCCTGCCGCTTCATCCGGATATCGACAAGCCGCTCGATCTCCTCGGGCGGCAGCCTCATCTCTGAGGCGTACTGGACGGCCTCTGTGTAGGCGCGTGTCTGGAGAAGCCCGGGCACGTAGAGGCAGTTGAAGTGGTCTTCCCTCACGGCCTCGTCCTCCAGGGTGAGCAGCAGGTTCATGCTCTCCGGAATCGAGTCGGCGATGGAGTTCCACCATCCCTGCCGCTTCGCGCCCTTCGCTAGCTCTACGACTGCAGTCCGCTCAGCATCGGTGGCCCCGTATTCGCGGCACAACGCCTCCACGATGGGCCACTTCACCGGCCCCGCCTGGGTCTCGTACCGGCTGACGGTGGCCTTGGATACGCCGACGACGTGGCCGGCCTCCTCCAGAGTCATGCCCGCGCGGGCGCGCAGCTTGCGCATGGTCGCCCCGAGCTGTCGGCGTCGGGTGGTTGCTCTGGCTGACATGCGTGCCGTCTCCCGAGGTGCTGTTCTGCTGCCGGAGTGGAGGCAACAAGGCTATGTGCGACGGACGTTGCGCCGTCGGAATTCACCCGAACGATTCTCGTGAGAAGTTACATGATGAGACTTCTCAATGCGATACTCCACTCGTGACGCTACGCAGCGCAGTCGTACGGATACGACTGGTGCAGGTGCAGGTGCAGGTGCTGTCGTGGCATGGGAGGGAGCCCCATGAGTGGATATCCGTCTGTCGACCGCCGGTCTCGCTGTGTTCTGCCGTTCACGGCGGAGGCTGCGGAACTGTGTCTCCTGCGACGCATCGTCAGAGATCAACTTGTTGCCTGGGGTCTCCCGGCCCTCGCTGGAGATGCGCAGCTGGCCGTCACAGAACTCACGGCCAATGTGATCAAGCATGTGGGTGCGGGCACGTCCGCGACGCTGGTCATGGAGTCAGAGCCTGCTGAGGCACGTCTTCGAGTAGAGATCCACGACAAGAGCCACACCACCCCTGTGATGGAGCGGCCGTCCCGTGAAGAAGAGTCCGGCAGGGGCCTGCACCTGCTGGCTGCGCTGGCGGTTGACTGGGGCACGGTTCTGACGGCAACCGGCAAGGCGGTCTGGTGCGAACTCGCACTCCAGTCGGACCGGCAGTACCGTCGGGTGCAACGCGGAGCGGCCGTCCTGGCGGCCTACCGCGGTCTTTCCGATAGCCCGCACCCTCCCGCCGCCTGGCGCCCGCAGGCCGTGGAGCAGTCGGTGGCTGATCTCATCGCCGACGTCCTCCACTGGCTAGCGGCACAGGGTTGCGACCCGGACGACATCCTGGACCGTGCCCAGACCCACTACGAGGCCGAGACGGGCGCGGCATAGGGAGCGCCGGAGCCGGGGCGATCGCGTAGGAAGTCCCTAGACTTCCTACGCGATGGACAAGAAAGAACCCTCCGAGCCCGTTCCGTGGAGCCCGCCCCCAGGCTCCTGGGCATCGTCGGCGGCTAACCGCCGCAGCATGCTGGGCAACCGAAGCCGCGACACTTCACCGGAACGGGCACTGCGGTCTCTGCTGCACGCCAGCGGGCTGCGCTACCGCGTGGCGGCCAAACCGCTTCCGGACATGCGTCGTACCGCTGACTTGGTGTTCCGCCCTGTACGCGTTGCCGTCTTCGTCGACGGCTGTTTCTGGCACGGCTGCCCCGATCACTTCGTAGCGCCGAAGACAAACCCTGAGTACTGGCGGGAGAAGATCGGCAGGAACATGCAGCGGGATCGGGAGACGGACCAGAAGCTCGCCGAGGCGGGTTGGCTTGTCTTGCGCTTCTGGGAGCATCAGGCTCCCGAGGAGTGCGCGGATGCAGTTCGGGGTGCGATCGCTGCCCGGAGGAACGCACCCGAGTGAGGATCTCGAAGGGTGAAGCCTCGAAGCTCCCTCTCGGGATTCCGCTCCTCCTCAGCCAGCATCTGTTGCTGCGAGTAGCACAGATGCTGTGGGTGTTAGCAGAGGGGCGAGTGCCGGTATGCCTGATTCGAGAACATCGGATGGGATGTTGAGACGGCACGCTTCCCAGCGCCCGAGGACGCCAGGGTCGGTCGGAACGTGCGACGCGATCCAGTCGCTCGGTACGGTCCATACGGCGATCGGCTCGCCATTCGGTCGGAGCTGGACAGCGACCATGCGCCAGTGGGGGTCGCGGAGCATCGTCTCGTACTCATTGCGCGATATGTAGACCGTCAACCGGCCACGTCGCAGAGTTGATTTGACTTCGAGATGGACCGAACAGACCTGTCCCTGAACTGCGATGTCGTAACCGTGAGCGTCGGACCACGCTGCAATGTGCTCGACTGCTGCCGCAGTCGAGGCATGCAGAAGGTTGAGTAGGGCCTCCTCGCCCATGGCCCCGATTCGGGCGCGTCCAGCTGCGTCTACCTTTCCCCAGGCGGCGCCGATGCGCGCGTACGCGTCGTCGGCTTCGAGCCCTAGCGCCTCGGCAGCACGAAGTGCGTCCTCAGGGATTTCGTCGGGGCTCTGGACGAGTACGTCGGCATCAGACAGCCAGGAGGCGCCGCTGTCCACGATCGCAGCGTCGTAGATTCTCACTTCTGGAGGTACGCCGACGTCCTTCGCATCGAGCATCCCCGTCTTGCGAATCCATGCGTATGCGGCGTCGTACTGGGTGGGCGTGATGTCGCTGAACTCGGCGTGCGTCGTGAAGAGCGCACGGCAGCGCGCGGCGCCCGATGCCGGGAGGCGGTGGAGCCAGCGCGCGGCCGCGCGTAGGACCGGATCAGGAGGTACGGGCATGGAGGTAGCCCATCATCGCTTGCAGGTCCTTTAGATCCAAGCCACCGCCAACGGCTGGCTCCTCATCGAGGTCGGCCAGTTCCTGAACCGCAGGATCGTCGAGGATGCGTCCCATGAACTGCAGTTTGTCGGCGAGCCGCTGGGCGACTACTTCGTCGATGGTGCCTTCGGAAGCGAGTACGGTGATGCGGGTCTCGGCCTCTGGAGCGAGCCCTAGACGGTGGATCCTGTCGAGGCTCTGGAGGAAGCGCCCTGCCGCGAAGTCCCGATCGACGTAGACAGCATCGTGGCAGTCGTGGTGAAGGCTGATGCCTTCGCCGAGCGTCGCTGGGTTGGATAGGAGCACCATGCAGTCAGGATCCCTGCGGAACCGGTTGATCTGGTCATCACGATCCTCAGTGCCGCCATGAACGACAGCCGGGGAGAATGCCCCGAGGATCCGCTTGAGCGTGTTCAAGCTGCGAACGAAGGTGGACCAGATGAGCGTCTTGCGACCCAGGGCTGCATTGGCTGAGACGATGGCCAACACCTCCTGGTACTTGGGTGACATCTCATAGCTGGGCAGGTCTTGCATCAACTCGTAGAGCGGCGTGTTCTCCGGCACGGTGAGCGGGGGTACTTGGTACGCCAGAGGCTCGTGACGCGTTGTGCCCACTGCTAGGAGCGCAGGGCTGGTCGCCGCCATCAGCATGTAGACGATGACCTTGCCGAGTTGCTGAAAATCGGCCTCCGCACCCGCAACGCGTGCTGAGAACCGGCCGATGAGCGCGTCGTGGATCTCGCGGTGCAGAGGAGGAAGGGGCACAGGACGCAGGCTGGTAGTCACGGGCGGCAGCCCAAGCTCGCCCTTCGTTGTTCGGGCGAAGAGGGGGCGGAGCGCCTGGCTCGCCTTGACCAGATCGCCGCCGGCCACGGCTTGAGTGACCTTCCTGCGGCCATGGCCTGGCCAGACGAATCCAAACAGATTTTCCAAATCTCTGACACCGTTGGGGGCCGGGGTGCCTGTGAGGATGAGTCGGCGGCGGGCCCTGGGGCCGAGGGCGAGGCAGGCAGAGCCGTAGGTGCCGTCAGCTCCGAGCTTCATGCGGTGAGCCTCATCGAGCAGCAACAGCGATGGCCGGGCTGTCAACCAAGCGCTCAGCTCATTGACAGCGCCACTGAGGCGCTCGTAGTTCACGATGACGGCTTCAGCCGTCGGATCCACCCTTCCGGAGAAGACTTCCATGCTGAGAGGCTTCTCCAGGCACTGGGAATTCTCGTTATGCCATGCCTCGTAGCAGGACTTCGGCCCTACGACGAGAAGTCGCTCAACTCCTTCTGCTCGCCGCATGGCTTGGAAGACAGCGAGGCCGACCCGGGTCTTGCCGGCGCCGGGCACAGAGAAGTTGGCGCCGTGCCGCAGCGAGATCAGCTTGGCAATATCCCGCCGTTGGAATCCGGTCAGATCGGCAGTCCAACCAGGGCCGAGGAGTCCGTCGATCTCGGTTGGGTTCACAGCGCCTACGGCAGCGGCTTCCGGATCGAGGCGCCTCTCTACAGCTTGAGCGTCGGCTGCTGAGTCTGTGGCGAGGGCAGCCAGCTGAGGATCCCATTCTACCGAGCTGGGTTGTGGCCAGGAAGCGACTGCCACAAGGTTAGTGAGAAGGTCGTCGATTTCGATGTCAACAGAACCGTGTGAGCGCTGCGTGCTGCTGTTGAAGCGCAGCGCGAGCCGGCGCAGGTCGGCCTCGAAGCCGAATGCTGCTCGAAGGCGGGCCCTGGTCGCGGCATCGCCGAACTCGATCTTCAGGCTCGGTCCGACCGATTGCATGATCACGCCTCCGCGCGCGTGGCTTCGAGCAGCCATGCCACGCCGTCGCCAGGAGTGGTGAACGTTCGCCCGGCCTGCTTCGCCAGTCGAACAAGGCTTGCCCGGAGAGTAAGTAGTGCGTCGTCGAATGATTCTTCATCAAGGACGCGCTTTGCTTTGGCGTCGGCGAACTCGGAAGCGCACTGATTCACGTGATCTGCAGCATCCGTGAGGCGCTCTGGCACGGCGATCTTACGCTTCTGCAGTTGGGCATTCAGGCCGGCCAGCTTAACTGCGGCGGTAAAGACATCGCTTGCAGCAGTCATAAGCTGACCTGCTCTGGCCACCTCTGCGGGGTCCAGCTTGTCGGCGTTTTGTACTGCGGCTTTTGCTCGCAGGAGGGTATCGGTCAGGGCACGAGTTGTCTTGACCGTCGGGGCTGCGTCTTGGACAGCTACGCCTGGAAGGCCGGGAATGCCCACGGAAGCGGACTGCTGTTCTGCAGGCTTCAATTCCATGGGCAGGCGCTCGTCAAGGTACCGGGTGTGGAAGTCGGCCTCCGCCAGTCGAATTGACGTCTTGGCGAAGTCCAGCACGACCATGGCCAGGCGCGACTCCTTCAGCTGATCTGCTGCATCAGGGTCGGTTTGCTTCAGTTTGGTGTAGTCGCGGTGCAATTCTCGGAGCTGTTCCTGGTCTTCTTCGAAGTCCACCAGGCGCAGGGTTGCTCCGCTATCTGTCCGACTGCGTTCGATCGCATCGAGAATGAGCTGGTATACCCACCTGTCCTTGTGGAGGGTATTCGTCTTAATGTTGAAAGCGCGCGCGATGTCGTCTTCGCGCCTACCTGCGGCCAGCTGCTCTTCGACTGCGATGAGCCGGTTCACGTATGTGTAGTCGCGCCGCTTGTCGCGACGGAGCTGGAGAGAGAGTTCAACGTCGCTGATATCGCTGCGCGAGGTGTCGGGCGGGAGGACGGCGACACGGATGTCCTTGACTCCGAGCTGTCGTAGAGCGGCGCATCGGGTGTTGCCGTCAACGAGGATTCCCTCGGGCGTGATGATCCCGGGATCCTTCTGGCCGGACTCGCGGAGCTCATCGACGAGGGCGGTGAAGTCGGGGTCGGTCTGATTCGGGTTCGAGGGTTTGCAGCCGAGCAGGTGGCGCAGATAGTCCTGGGCGGGCTCGCTCCAAGGTTCCTCGTCCAAAACACGGTTCCGCTCCAGGTCGAGGGAGCGCTGTGCCCGGATGCGGTGCGTATCAGGGTTGAAGTACAGCATCTGGACAGGCATCGAGATGACGTCTAGGTGCTTTTGCTGCCCCCTCCAGTCGACCGTGACCTTGGCGCCGGCCTCCGTCCTTGCCTGGACGAGGCGCTCCTCGACGAGCATGCGGTTCGTCTCTGCCTCAGGCGGAACGTCGAACTTCCCTGCCATGCCTGATCCTCCAAGGGCGCCGTGGCCATCCGTGATGTCATGCATCATTGCAGCAGCCACTGACGACTTGAGTCAGATGATCATAAAATCAGTCACCCAGTCAGCGTGTGAACGGAGTTGCGGTGTCTCTGCCTGCATGGAACGACCCGGAGGTCAACGGTGGCACCATGGTCCGCGGGGCGTTGTGGCTCCTCCAGGAGATTGGTGAAGGCGGCACCTTCACCAAGGAGCAGATCCGTGAAGCCTTCCCCGGAATCGCTCAAGCCGACCGGCGGATCCGGGGCCTCCGTATCTTCGACTGGGTCATGCATACCAACACTGAGGACGCTTCGCTAGCTTCCGATCAGCAACGGTTCGTCAAGGCGGGCGTACCGGTGTGGGATCCGGTCGCGCGTCGTGCCGCAACGCCGAAGAAGGTGTCTGCGAAGGAAGTGCGGGCCGCTTTGGAGCGGGACGACTACATGTGCACCGTGTGCGGCATCACCGGTGCCGAACCGTACGCCGACGACATCAATCAGACCGCCGTGCTTTCCGTCTCGCGCCGCGACGTGGTGCTCCCCAGCGGAGAGCGGGAAATCCTGCCAGTGACGGAATGTAAGCGTTGCCGTGCGGGTGGTGATGACAGGCCCGTGGACGCGGCTCGTCTGGTCGAGGACATCGAGTGCCTCGATCCGGCGGACCGGGAACGCCTCGCTCGCTGGGCGGAGAGGGGGCGGCGAGACGCTGTCCCTGTGGAGCGCGCGTGGAGCGCCTACCGCCGCCTTCCCGCTCAGGCGCGCGCTGAAGTACACCGAGCACTGAAGGGCTAGTTCAATCGAGTTCCAGCAGGGGCCGGGGCGCCGGCCCCTGCCGCGGCAAACCGGGCATTTGTGACATGTCCGTGGTAGCGCATAGACTTCCGCGTCCTCACCAGAGCCCGCATCGACCATTCCGCAGGTAGCGAACCTGCAGGCTGGGATGCTGGCATCCCGTGCGGAGCTGGAAATCCAATTTCATCATCTTGCGGCCACTGGGGTACCCGCTGACTGCTCGTGCGCTGGCTAGGCCAGCGCATCTGGAGGGAGATCGCATGTCTTCGGCGAAGAGCAACGAGGATCTCGAGGTGGTCGAGATCTGCGCCGGTGCAGGCGGTCAGTCTCTGGGGCTTGACCGTGCGGGTTTCCGGCACCGGCTCGCGGTCGAACTCGACTCGCATGCCGTGGCTACTCTGCAGCTAAATCGGCCGAAATGGGATGTGCGGCAGGGGGATGTCGCCGATATCGAAGTTTGGGACCCGGAGAAGTTCAAGGGCGTCGACCTCTTCGCTGGCGGCGTGCCATGCCCGCCGTTCAGCATCGCAGGCAAGCAGATGGGCGCTACCGACGAGCGAGACCTCTTCGCTTGGGCTATCGAGGCCTGCGGGCGTATGCAGCCCAGGGCCCTACTCCTGGAGAACGTCCGAGGGCTCAGCGCCAACCGCTTCTCTGCCTATCGTCAGCATGTCCTCGACCAGCTTCATGACTACGGGTACGTGGGCGAGTGGAAGCTCCTCCACGCGTCCGACTTCGGAGTTCCTCAGCTTCGGCCGCGTTTCGTGCTTGTCGCCATGCCCAAGGAGTACGCCGAATACTTCACGTGGCCTGAGACTCTCGACGCCCCCAAGCCGACAGTCGGCGAGACCCTGCTTGACTTGATGAAGGCAGGCGGCTGGGAGGGTGCCGAAGATTGGGCGAAGAAGGCTGACTCCATTGCACCGACCATCGTCGGAGGTTCGAAGAGGCACGGGGGAGCGGACCTGGGGCCGACGCGGGCGAAGCGTGCCTGGGCCGAGCTCGGTGTAGATGGCCTTGGCGTTGCAGATGCCCCGCCTGCTCCCGGATGGGAGCCCAAGCCTGGAGTCCCAGGGCCCAAGCTCACCACAGAGATGGTCGCTCGCATCCAGGGCTGGAGGCATGGATTTGACGAGTGGAAGTTCGAGGGCCGCAAGACTGCGGTGTACCGCCAGATCGGAAACGCATTTCCCCCTCCAGTAGCCGAGGCTGTCGGTCGGTCGATCGCGAGAGCCCTCCGTAAGGAAGGCCCGCGCCATGAGCTGATCGAGTCCACTAGCACTGTCCAGGACCCTGTCTACAAGCTGCTTCGTGGTGCGACCCGTCCCATGGCGTCGGACCAGATCATTGCGAAGCTTGCCAAGGCCGGTATCTCCATGGACATCCCTGAGATCGAACGGCACCTGAGCCATCTGAGCCGTGACTTTGAAGTGCAGACCATCCAGCGCTCGTCAGGCGCGTATGCCTACTCCCTTGGCGCGTTCAAGGCGTTCACTGGACAAGAAGACCACCAGCGTCACGACTTCTTCGTCCATCAGCGCGCGAAGATCAGCTAAAACGCGCGGTTAGGAAGTGCCGTGGCACTCCGCGTACGGCTTGCCCGATGTGCACCAGCAGGGGGCGGTGGGGGTCGGGGGCCATGGGGTGGCCTTGCCGCGGGCTGCCAGGGTCGTGGCGTATTCGGCCAGCAGGGACGGGGAGGCCGGGGAGGTCTTCTCCGATGCCGCGAAGGCCTCGTACGAGGGGACGCTCGCCGTGACGATGCCCAGGTTCGTGGTGCCCGAGGCGGCCAGGGCGCGGAGGGAGGTTTCGATCTCCCTCAGGTGGGCCTCGTGTGAGGGGTATTCGGAGGCGAGGGTCGGGTAGCTGGTCAGCAGCTCCGACAGTTCGTGCTGCGGCCAGTGCAGGATCGCCACCGGGAAGGGGCGGGAGAGGGCCGCGCGGCGGTCGCCCAGTTCGGCGCGCAGGCGGGCGATCTCGGCGCGCAGTTCGGCGGGGTCGTCGGAGCCCAGGGCCCAGATGCGCTTCGGGTCGTGGAGCTCGTCGAGGGGGATCGGGCCGATGTGGCGGGTGTCCGCGACCATGTCCCAGTCGTCGTGCGGGCGCCCGAGGAGGCGGCGTACGCGGTGGCGGCCCGTGAGGAGGGCGGTGGTGGCCGGGGTCAGCGGGTCGTCCTCCGCGATGAGGAGGGTGGCCGCCTCGGTGAAGCAGTCGTGCGAGGCCTCCAACTCGTCGTGGGCCTCCAGGGCTTCCGCGATGACCTCCCACGGCGCCGGGTCCTTGGGCGAGGCGGCGCGGATGCCCGAGATGAGGGCGCGGGCCTCCGGCTCGTGGCCGTACTCCCAGAGGTTCGCCGCCTGCAGGGCCTTGATCAGGTGGGGGTCGGCGGGTGAGGAGGAGAGGAGTTGGTCGTACAGGGCACTCGCCCGGTCGCGTGCGTCGGCCAGTTCGAGGTGGGCCGCGGCCTGGAGGAGCAAGGGCTCCTGGTCCTCGGGGTAGCGGGTCGCCGTGCGGATGAGGCGCTCGGCTTCGGCGATGTGCTCTGCAGGCGTATCGGGGCGCATGGTTCACACCGTACTGCCGCTGGTCAGTTGGCGGGGGAGGACTTAGGGTGCCGCCCGTGCGAGATCGCGTACCTGTGGTGGTGCAGGGGAGCGGCCGGCGGGGGCGCCGGGCCGGTCTCGCGGGGGTGCTGTGGGCGGGCGCCGAGCTGATCGTCACCGTGGGGGTGGTGGTCCTGTTGCTGGTGGTGCATCAGGTGTGGTGGACCAATCGGCAGGCCGCGGCTGCCGCGCAGGAGCAGGTCCAGGCGCTGGAGCGGGCGTGGGGTGAGGGGCCCGTCGCTGGTTCCGGGGTCGGTGGTGGTGGCGGGGACGAGGCCGGGGTCGGTGGCGGTGGCGGGCCGGTGGTGGGGCCGGAGCCGAGCGGGCCGGCGGATTCCGGGGCGGCGCCCGCGGCGACCCGGGCCGCCGCCCGGCCCGCCGCCGGGCCTTCCGCGCGGGACCGGGCGTACGCCGTGCTGCGTGTCCCGCGCCTCGGGCTCGTCGTGCCCGTCGCGCAGGGCGTGGACAAGCGGGCCGTCCTGGACAAGGGCTACGCCGGGCAGTACCCGGGGACCGCCGGGCCCGGGGCGCAGGGGAACTTCGCGCTGGCCGGGCACCGGAACACGCACGGCGAGCCGTTCCGGTACATCAACCGGCTGCGGGCGGGCGACGAGCTGATCGTCGACATGCGCGGGCGCCGGTACACGTACGTCGTCGGGAAGATCCTGAGCGAGACCACCGAGCGGGACACCGGGGTGATCGCGCCCGTGCCGCGCAGCGTGGTGAAACCGGACCAGGGGTACAGCGAGCCCGGGGCGTACATCACGCTCACCACCTGCACGCCCGAGTACAGCTCGAAGTACCGGCTGGTGGTCTGGGGGACCCTACTCAAGTCTTCCTGACCTCGATACTTCCGGCCGATGGATCTGTCGGTGGGCCCGGTTACCATCGATGTCGTACGGGAGTTCGTGCGCGGGAGTGGAGAGGGGGAGGTCCGTATGGCTCGGCGACGACGCGACGGCCGCCTGCTGTCCTTCGCCCTGTACGCGCGGACCTCGCGGGTCCTCGCCCTGCTGCTCCCGCTCGTGCTGCTCGGGGGACTCCTCGGGCTGTTCGCCGGGGAGGGCGGGCTGGGCGCCGTGGTGGTCGCCTTCACGGCCACCGTCGCCGTGGGCACCGCGGCTCTCGCCGCCGCCGCGCGGCTCGTGCGGCCCGTGCCGCCGCACCGAATACGCACCGCGATCCGTGATCGCGAGCAGCGCACGGCTTTCCTGCCGCAGCGTGATCCCGATGCCTCGGGCCGGTCGAGGCCCAGGGCGCCCGGCCGTCTCGTACCGACGGCCGCGTAGGGGCGCGCAGTACTTCTCGCCTTCTGCTGACTGATCACTGTTGTCGCCCCTCGCGGGTCGTCACGCCGAAATGCATCTCTTTCGACGTTCGACGAGACCCTTCGGAGGGCCCGCGTGTCCGTTTTCACCCACCTTGTTGCTGAGCTGGGCCGGCTTCTGGAGCCGGTGCTGGCGCAGTCCGCGACCGCTGCCGCGATCGTGCTGTTCACCGTGCTCGTACGGCTCGCGCTGCACCCGCTGAGCCGGGCCGCCTTCCGGGGAGCGACTCCTGCGGCGGGGTGCCTGCCGATCCTGTTGCAGCTGCCGGTGTTCTTCGTGATGTACCAGGCGTTCTCCTCCGCCGAGGTGGGCGGGAAGGCCAACGAGCTGCTCGGGCACCGGCTCTTCGCCGCGCCGCTGGGGGCCCGGTGGACCGAGGCGCTGGGCGAGGGCGGCCTGTTCGGGGCGCAGGGGCTGGTGTTCCTCGGGCTGTTCGGGGCGATCGCGGTGGTGGCCGCGTGGAGCGCGGTGCGGGGGCGCCGGACGGCTGCCTCGGTCGCGGCCGCCGCCGCTGCCGCCGCAGCCGGTGCCCCGAAGAAGGCCGCCGCCTCCAAGAAGCCCGGGGCCAAGCCCGGGGCCAACGCCGGGGCTAAGCCCGGGGTCGGGGGCATGGCCGAGGTGAGCGCCGAGCAGCAGGAGGTCATGCGCAAGCTGGGCGGCGTACTGCCCCTGCTGTCGTTCGGGACGCTGATCACGGCCGCCGTGGTGCCGCTGGCCGCCGGGATGTACCTGCTGACCACCACCGCGTGGTCGGTGGCGGAGCGGGCCTGGCTCCAGTACCGCAAGGAGCGGGCGGAGCGGCTGATGGGTGGAGGCGAGCGTTCCAGTCTGTGAACAGGGTCTTGCGGATTGGGTGGACATCTTGGAGGATCGACCAAATCCTCCGATGGCCGCAACCCATCGGCCGGCCCTGGGCACGCCCCTGGGTCGACCACCCACGACCACGGGAGAATGCCCATGAAGCTGCTGCGTGTCGGACCCGTAGGGTCGGAGCGCCCCGCGCTGCTCGACCGGGACGGGACCCTGCGTGACCTGTCCGGCCTGATCACGGATGTGGACGGCGGCCTGCTGGCCGACGACTCCGTGCTGACCCGGGTACGGGACGCGGCCGAGTCCGGTGAGCTCCCGGTCCTGAGTGCCGAAGGCCTGCGCATCGGTGCCCCGGTCGGCCGCATCGGCAAGGTCGTGGGCATCGGCCTGAACTACTTCGGGCACGCCGCCGAGATCGGCGCGGAGCCGCCGGCCGAGCCGATCCTGTTCCTGAAGGCCCCGGACACCGTGGTCGGCCCCGACGACACCGTGCTGATCCCGCGCGGCAGCGTGAAGACCGACTGGGAGGCCGAGCTCGGCGTCGTCATCGGCAGCACCGCCCGCTACCTTGACTCCGCCGTGCAGGGGCTCGCGCACGTCGGCGGGTACGTGCTGGTCAACGACGTCTCGGAGCGCGAGTTCCAGATCGAGCGCGGCGGCACCTGGGACAAGGGCAAGAACTGCGAGACCTTCACCCCGCTCGGCCCCTGGCTGCTCACCGCCGACGAGGTCCCGAACCCGCAGGTCCTGGACGTGAAGCTGTGGGTCAACGGTGAGCTCAAGCAGGACGGCAACACCTCGGACCAGATCTTCCCGGTCGGCGAGGTCGTCCGGTACCTGAGCCACTTCATGACCCTGTACCCGGGCGACGTCATCGTCACCGGTACGCCGGGCGGCGTGGCCATGGGCCAGCCGGAGCCGAAGCCCTACCTGCGGGCCGGTGACGTGGTGGAGGTGGAGATCACGGGTCTCGGGCGTCAGCGCCAGGAGTTCAAGGGCGCGTAGCCGGACGCGGACGCGGACGCGGACATGGAAGGGGCGGGGGCCCCCCCCCGGGCCCCCCCCCGTAACCCGGGGGGGGGGGGGGTGAGCCCCCGGCCCCCCATCGGGGGCCGCGGGTGGGGGGGCCCCCCGCGGCGGCCCCGGCGCGCCCG
>NZ_JBIAVJ010000002.1:248365-359856 GCF_042894025.1 Streptomyces sp. NPDC001549 | reverse complement strand
TGGGGGGGTGGTGGTGGTGCTCGGGGGGCGGGGGGGACCCCGCGTGGTGTTCCGGGGCGGGCCGCCGCCCGGGGCCGGGGCCGGGGACTTGGCGGGGGGGGGCCCCCCCGGGCCCCCCCCGCCCCTTACCCGTGCGTGCGGGATGTTCAGCCCTCGGCCGACATGCGGCGACGGCGGTTGGCGAGCACCAGGGCGGCGCCCGCGGCGAGCGCGGAGGCGCTGCCGGCCGCGAGCCAGGCGTTCTCGGCGTCGTCGGCGCCCGTGCTCGCGAGCCGGCCGGACCCGCCCGCCACGGTCAGGTTGCTGTTGCTGCCGCCCGTGCTCGTGCCGGTGCCGGTGCTCGTACCCGTCCCCGTGCCCGTCGTTACGACCTGGGTCGTGCCGGTGCCGGTGCCGGTTCCTGTACCCGTACCCGTGCCGGTCCCCGTGCCCGACTCCTCGGCGGCCTTGTCCTTCGCCCGTGCCTCGTGCTGGCCGGTCTTCAGGAACGCGGCGCGGTCCGTGGCCGTCCCCTTGAGCGCGGCGAGGGCGGCCTTCTTCAGCTCCGGTCCGGGGGTTCCGTTCAGCATCGAGGAGATCAGCACCTCGTTGTCCGTGTCGCGCAGCGCGTGCTGGGTGTTCTTCACGAACTCCCGCAGCTCGGCGTGGGACGGGTGCCCGTCGAGGAGCGCCTCGACGGCCGCCTTCAGGCCCGGTCCGGCATCGCGCAGCATCCGCGCGAGCTCGACGCGGTCGTCGCTCGCGCGGACCGAGTGCTGGCCCACCGCGACGAACTGGCGCACCTGTTCCGGCGTCCCGTCGCGCAGCAGCTTCACGACGGCCTCGCGGATGCCCCGGCCCGCGCCGTTCAGCATCCGGAACAGCTCCACCTGGTCGTCCTCGTACCGGGCCGTGTGCTGCCCGGTCGTCAGGAACTCCTTCAGCGCGGCGTGGGTGTTCGCCCGCAGGGCCTTCTCGGCCTCGCGCTTCACGGCGACACCGCCGGTGCTGTGGAGCTGGGCGACCCGGACCCGGTCGTCGGTGAACTGCTCCTTCTGCCAGATGACCTCGAGGAAGCGCCGCATGTCCGCGGCGGTCCCGTCAAGGGCCTTCTGCGCCGCCTCGCGCACACCCGGACCGCTGGCCGGGTCGGCCAGGATCGCCTTGATCGCGGCCCGGTCCTTCGCCGCCTGCTCGTCGTCCCCGGACTTCCCGTCCGCGGCCTTGCCGGTCCCGGTCCGGTCGGCACCGGTCTTGTCGGTGTCGGCCTTCGGGGTCTCGGCCTTCGGGGCGTCGGGCGCCTGGTCGGGCGCGGTCGGTCCCGACGGCGTGGCCGGTGACACGGCGTCGGCGGCGAAGGCGGGGGAGGAGAGCAGGACGGCCGGGGCCATCGCGGCGGCGGCGGCGACCGACGCGATCCGGGTCAGCTTCACAGGTCATCCATTCTTCACGGCGTCGATGATCTTTTAAATGATCTTCAATCATCGAGAAGAATAGAACGATCATCGGCCGCCAAAGCCTCGATTTTCAGTCGGAATCAGACACTGTGGCGGGAATCTCCACGGTCACGCCCTCCTCTGACGACCGGCGGGCCGCCTCCAGTACGTCGAGGCAGTTCGCGGCCTCGTGCGCCGTCACCGGCGCGGGCCCGCCCGTGCGCAGCGCGGCCGCCACCGCCGCGTAGTACGCCGGGTAGTCGCCCTGCTCGGTCGGAACCGGGATCCCGCCGCCGGTCAGCGGGGACTCGCCGGAGCCGAGGACTCCCCACAGGTGCGGGGGCTCCTCGCCCCAGGGCAGGTCCCCGTCCGGCCGCAGCCCCTCGCGCAGGGCGCCCTCCTGCGGGTCCAGGCCGTACTTCACGTAGCCGGCCCGCGAACCCAGGACGCGGAACCGCGGTCCGAGCTGGGCGGTGGTCGCGCTGACGTAGAGGTGGGAGCGGACCCCGTTCGCGTGCGTGATCGCGATGAACGTGTCGTCGTCGGTCTCGGCGCCCGGGCGGCGCAGGTCGGCCTCCGCGTAGACCCGTACGGCCGGGCCGAACAGCACCAGCGCCTGGTCCACGACGTGACTGCCGAGGTCGTACAGCAGCCCGCCGATCTCCTCCGGGGCGCCCGACTCGCGCCAGCCGCCCTTCAGCTGCGGGCGCCAGCGCTCGAAACGGGACTCGAAGCGCTGGACCTCGCCGAGTTCGCCGTCGGCGACGAGGCGGCGCACGGTGAGGAAGTCGTTGTCCCAGCGGCGGTTCTGGAAGACGGAGAGGAAGGTGCCGCTGCGGTCCGCGAGGGCGGCGAGCGTGCGGGCCTCGGCGGCGGTGGCGGCGAGCGGCTTGTCCACGACCACCGGGATACCGGCTTCGAGGGCGGTGGTGGCGAGCGGGACGTGCGTCCGGTTGGGGGAGGCGATCACGACCAGGTCGAGGTCCCGGTCCCACAGCTCGGCGGCGGTGGCGGCGATGTGCACGTCGGCGAACTCCGCGCGGGCCTGGGCCTGCCGGGCCGGGTCGGAGGTGACGACGGTGTCGAGGGCGAGCCCGTCCGTGGCGGCCACGAGGGGGGCGTGGAAGACGGAGCCGGCGAGTCCGTAGCCGATGAGGCCGACGCGGAGGGGGGTGGAGGGGGCGGGGGTGCTCATGGTGACCACTTTGGCGACAGTGTTGCCAAAGTGCAAGGAGGGTGGACAATGGGCGAGTGAACAGGGGTAGCGGGGAGAGTCGTGGCGGGGTGAACCTGCCGGCGCTGCGCGGGTACAACGAGGCGCTGCTGCTGGACCTGCTGCGCGGCGCCGGCCCGGCGGGCCTGGGCCGCGCCGAACTCGCGGCCCGTACGGGGCTCACCCCGCAGGCCGTCAGCAAGATCACGGCCCGGCTCGGCGCGGACGGGCTGGTCGTCGAGGCCGGCCGCGCGGCGTCCACCGGCGGCAAGCCGCGCACCCTGCTCCGGCTGGTGCCGGGTGCGCGTCACGCCGTCGGCGTGCACCTGGACCGCGACGAGCTCCGGGCGGTACGGGTGGACCTGGCGGGCCGCGTAGTCGCCGAGAGCGGTGGCCCGCTGGACTTCGGGGCCGGCCCGGAGGCGGCGGTGGAGGCGGTCGTACGGGCGGTCGCGAGGGTCGGAGATCCGACCGGGCTGCCGCTCCTGGGCGTCGGCGTGGCCGCACCGGGGCCGCTCGATCACCGGGCCGGGGCGATGGGGCGGGTGACGGGGTTCCCGAGCTGGAAGGGCTTCCCGCTGCGGGGGGTGCTGGAGGGGCGGCTGGGCCTGCCGGTGCTGCTGGACAAGGACACGAACGCGGGTGCGGCCGCGGCCGCCGGGGCGTGGCTCTGGGCCGCCTGGCCGGATGAGGATGCGGATCCGGATGCGTATACGGGGCGGGGCGCGGATGCCGGGCCGGATGCCGCTGCGGCCGTGGCTGCGGGCCCGTATGCCGGTGGCGGGTCCCGCACCTGCGTGTACCTGCACGTAGGGACCGGGCTCGGCGCGGGGTTGTGGCTGGGCGGCGGGGTCTACCGGGGTGCCCGCTCGGCGGCGGGGGAGTTCGGCCACCAGGTGCTCCTGCTGGACGGCCCGCCGTGCCGGTGCGGGGCGCGGGGCTGCGTGGAGGTGCTGTGCCTGGGGGCGGTGGCCCGAGGTGATCTTTCCGAGGCGGCACGGATCCTGGGCGAGGGTGCGGCCAACTTGGTCGCGCTGCTGGACGTGGACCGTGTGCTGCTCGGCGGGCGAGTGGTGGAGGCGGCACCGGAGGTCTTCGTGGCCGGGGTCGGGGCCGTTCTCGCGGCCCGCGCGCTGGATCCGGCCCGGCCGGTGGTCGCCCTGGCGGGGGCGGGTGTGGCGGAGGGGGCGGCGGAGCTGGCGCTGGCGCCGTTGTTCGGGCGTGCGGGGTGAGTGAGGCGGGGTGAGGGGTGCAGGGCGTGGGGTGCGGGGTACGGGGTACGGGGCGAGGGGTACGGCGCCACGCCGTTGCCCGGGGCCGGGCCCCGGCTCCTCGAACGGCGGTGAGGGATTTGACCTCATCCACCATTCGGGCGTAAACCGGAACAACTCAGGCGTGGCTCTCGGTGAGGGGTCGCGCGGGGGTGGCAGGGTGCGGGCAGTGCCGGGGTGATTGTCACCTCGTCCGATCATCGTCCCGTCCGGCGAGCAGCGAAGGTCTTCCATGCGACTGCGCAAAGCCCTTGCCCTCACCGCAGCCCTCTCCGCCGCGCTGGTCGCCACCACCGCGCCCACCGCCGGAGCCGACATCGGCGCAGGGGGCGGACGCCCCGCGCCCGCGCTGCCCTCGCGCGCGCAGGCCACCTGCGGCGACGGGAAGAGCACCGCCTTCCCCATCGGGGCGCGGATCCGCGGCGGCCCGGCCGTGTACCGCACCGGTGCCGGGCCGCAGACCTGGTACCTGGACCTGACCAACACCACCAACTCCGAGTGCACGGCCATCCACCCGATCGTCGTCTTCACGGACAAGGCCCGCGTCCTGCGCCCCGCGCACCTGCGCATGGAGTTCGACGCCCCGGGCGGCACCTTCCCCGTCAGCCTGGAGAGCAGCGACCGCGACGAGATCATCGCCATTTTCGACGGCGGCGACGCCTTCCCCGGCTTCACCGTCGGCCCCGGCGGCTCCCTGACCGTCAAGGTGGGCCTCTCCTTCGCCCCCGACGCGCCCGTCGGCGAGGTCGTCGCCGACGCCGCCCTCGTCCAGCGCAAGGGTGACGACGGCGACTGGATCGGCGAGGCGGGCGGCTACCGGTTCTCGGTCGAGGGGCCGGAGGATCCCGTCGAGGCGGGCTCCCTCGCCCACACAGGCCCGCGCGAGTGGGCGTACGGGACGGGTGCCGTGGCCGCGCTCGCCACCGGTGGCGGCCTGCTGCTGGGGGCCCGCCGACTGCGCCGTTCCGCACGCTGAACCGTCCGCAGACCGTCCGCAGGCCGCACGCTGAACCGTCCGCAGGCCGTCCGCAGGCCGTCCGCAGACCGTCCGCAGGACGGCCGCGTCCCGCTCGCACCACGGTGCGGCCTCGAACGCACCGCGCAGGGCTCGCCGTCCGTCAGCCGCCCGTGAATCGTCCGCGAATTCGTCCGTGAATCGTCCGCGCGCCGTCCGCGCCCCCGTCACCTCGCGGCGCCGGGCGCCCCGCATAGAGTCCCACCGTGGAAGAACAGACCCAGCGGCACCGCCCCGGCTCACCCGTGCGTTCCGGCATTCCCGAGCACGGCCGCATCCCCAAGTACTACGCCGTCAAGGCCCGCATCGCCGAGCTCCTCGACGAGCTCGGCGAGGGCGGCGCGCTGCCCACCGAGCGCGATCTCGCCGAGCGGTACGAGGTGTCCCGCGAGACCGTCCGCCAAGCCCTGCGCGAGCTGCTGCTGGAGGGCCGGCTGCGCCGCTCCGGCCGCGGGACCGTCGTCGCCGGCCCCAAGCTGGAGCAGCCGCTCTCCCTCGCCAGCTACACCGAGGGCGTGCGCCGCCAGGGCCGCCGTCCGGGCCGTCATCTCATCGGCCTGGAGCAGTTCCCCTGTCCGCCCGACGTCGCCCCCGGCATCGGGGCCGAGCCCGGGGAGCCCGTCTGGCACCTGGAGCGGGTCCTGCTCGCCGACGACGAGCGCGTCGGCCTGGAGAGCACGTACATCCGGGTGGCCCGGGTCCCTCGCCTGGACAGCGACTTCCAGCCGGACTCCTCCTTCTACGCCTACCTCCGCGACAGCCTCGGCATCTCCTTCGGCGAGGCCGACGAGAAGCTGGAGACGGTTCTGGCGACCCCGCGCGAAGCCCTGCTGATCGGCACCCCGCCCGCTCTTCCCATGCTGCTCATCCACCGCTTCTCGCGGGACCAGGACGGCCGGCCGCTGGAACGGGTGCGTTCGCTCTACCGTGGTGACCGGTTCAGCTTCACGACCCGCCTGCGGGCCGAATAGTCCAGGAGCTATCGGTCTGTAGCGGGCAGAACGGGACGCATTTTCATCACAGAAAGATAACGGGTCTAGTCCAAGTGTCGGGGGCTGTTCACCGGGTCGTCGCCGGACCGATCCTCCCGGGTCACGGACCCGACCCACCGTTGGCGGCGTGAGAGTCATAGTCGTCGGAGGCGGCGTGGTCGGCACCATGCACGCCTGGCAAGCAGTCGAACGCGGCCACGAGGTCGTCCAGATCGAGCGAGAAGCGGAGGCCCGCGGCGCGTCCCTGCGTAATTTCGGCCAGATCTGGGTCAGCGGACGGGCCGGGGGAGAAGAGCTCGACACCGCCCTGCGGGCCCGCGAGCTCTGGGAACGCATAGGCGCGGAGGTGCCCGGCCTGGGCTTCCGCGCCAACGGCTCCCTCACTCCCGTCCGCACCCCCCGCGAACTCGCGGTCGCCGAGGCGGCCCTGGCCCGCCCGGATGCCGCCGCCCGCGGCTACAAGCTGCTCACTGCGGCCGAGGCACGGGAGATCAACCCGGCCCTGCGCGGCGCGTTCGAGGCCGCACTGTGGTGCGAGCGGGACGCGGCCGTCGAGCCGCGCACCGCGCAGCTCCACCTCCGGGAGGCCCTGCGCACCCGCGCCGCCGGCCGCTACACCTTCCTCGCCGACCGCGAGGTCCGCGAGGTGGCCGGCCTCGGGTCCGGACCCGGAGGCGGCCTCGGAGGCGGACCCGGAGTTGGCCTCGGAGGTGGCTTCGGAGCAGGACCCGGAGCCGGCCTCGGGTCCGGCACCGCAGCCGTCCGCGACGACCACGGCGACGTCCACCGCGCCGACACGGTGGTCCTGGCCACCGGCGCCTGGCTGTCCGGCCTGGTCCGCGAACTGGTTCCCGACCTGCCCGTGCGCCGCGTCCGCCTCCAGATGATGCAGACCGACCCGCTCGGCGAGCCGCTGACCACCTCGGTCGCGGACGCCGACAGCTTCCGCTACTACCCCGCCTACAAGTCCCCCGCGCTCGACACCCTCAACGCCGAACAGGCGCAGGCGCCGATCGCCGCCGAGCACAAGATGCAACTGCTGATGGTCCAGCGCCGAGACGGCGGACTGACCATCGGCGACACCCACGAGTACGAGCACCCCTTCGCCTTCGACACCCTCGAAGACCCCTACGAGCACGTCGCCGCCGTGGCCGAATCCTTCCTCGGCCGCCCGCTGCCGAGGATCCGCCACCGCTGGGCGGGCGTGTACGCGCAGTGCACCGACACCACCCGCGTCGTCCACCGCCAGCAGGTGGCCGACGGCGTCTGGCTGGTGACCGGACCCGGCGGGCGCGGCATGACCTGCTCGCCCGCCATAGCCGAGACCACCGCGAACGAACTGGGCTGGTAAGTCAGATGAGCGATATCACGCACGAAACCGACGTCACCCGGCGCAAGTTGGTCGTCCTCGACATGGCCGGCACCACCGTCGCCGACGGCGGCCTCGTCGAGCGCGCCTTCGAGCGGGCCGCCGAGCGCCTCGGTGTCGAGCCCGGCACCCCCGACCACGCCGAGAAGCTCCGGTACGTCCTCGACACCATGGGCGAGTCCAAGATCTCGGTCTTCCGCCACCTCTTCGGTACGGAGGAACTCGCCCGGCGCGCCAACTCCGCCTTCGAGGAGGCCTACGGAACCCTCGTCGACGGCGGTCTCGTCACCCCGCTCCCCGGCGCCCGCGCCGCGATCGAGCAGCTCCGCGCCGACGGCCGCACCGTCGTCCTGACCACCGGCTTCGCCCGGGTCACCCAGGACGCCATCCTCGACGCCCTCGGCTGGCAGGACCTCGCCGACCTCACCCTCTGCCCCGCCGACGCGGGCGGCCGCGGCCGCCCGTACCCGGACATGGTGCTGACCGCTTTCCTGCGCACCGGCGCCGCGGCCGACGTACGCGACGTCGTGGTCGCGGGCGACACCGCCTACGACATGCTCAGCGGCCGCCGCGCCGGCGCCGGGACCGTGGCGGGCGTCCTCACCGGAGCCCACGACCGCGCGGCGCTCACGCGAAACGGCGCGACCCACGTCCTGGCCTCCGTCGCCGAACTCCCCGACCTCCTCGCCCTCCCCACCCCGCTCGTGGAGTCGCCGTGAGCGGTATCCGTTTCGACGGGGTCAGCGTCGCCTACGGCGGCAACACCGTCCTGGACTCCCTCGACCTGACCGTCGAACCCGGCGAGGTGATGGCCCTGCTCGGCCCCTCCGGTTCCGGCAAGACCACGGCCCTGCGCGCCGTCGCCGGTTTCGTACGGCCCGTCGCGGGCCGGGTACTGATCGGGGGCCGGGACGTCACCGCGCTCCCGCCCCACAAGCGCGGCATCGGCATGGTCGTCCAGCAGTACGCGCTCTTCCCGCACATGCGGGTCGAGGACAACGTCGCCTTCGGCCTCAAGGCCCAGAAGGCCCCCAGGGCCGAGATCCCCGGCCGGGTCGCCGAGGCCCTCGAACTCACCGGCATGGCCGCCTACGCGCGGCGCCACCCCCGCGAGCTCTCCGGCGGCCAGCAGCAGCGCGTGGCCATCGCCCGCGCCCTCGCCATCCGCCCCGGGGTGCTCCTGCTCGACGAACCGCTGTCCGCACTCGACGCGCAGCTGCGCTCCGGGATGCTCACCGAGCTGGCCCGGCTGCACCGCGAACTGCCCGGCGTATCGATTCTGTACGTCACCCACGACCAGGTGGAGGCGCTCACGCTGGCCGACCGGATCGCCGTCATGGACCAGGCCCGGCTGCGGGACTGCGGGACCCCGCAGGAGCTGTACCGGGCCCCGCGCACCGAGTTCACCGCCTCGTTCGTCGGCAACGCGAACCTGCTGCCGGTGACGGTCGCCGAGAGCGGCGCGGTCTTCGAGGGCCGGACGCTGACCCTCGACCGCGGGCGCGCGGCGCCGGGCTCGACGGCGACCCTGTGCGTACGGCCGCACCTGCTCGGCCTCGGCACCGGACCCAACGCGCTGAGCGGCACCATCGCCGAGGTCCAGTGGCGCGGCTCGACGCACCGGCTGTACGTGGACGTCGGCGGCCACCGCGTGAAGGCGGACCTCCCCGAGCTGCGGGAGACGCCCGCGCTGGGGGACCGGGTCACGCTGCACTTCGAGCCGCGGGACGCCGTGCTGCTGGCCGCTGGGGTGTCGGATGGCTGAGGCCACGCGGCGGGCGGCCGTGCCGGCTCAGGACCGGGGCTCCGCCCCGGACCCCGCGCCTCAAACGCCGGCGAGGCGGGATGGGTCCCCGGCGGGGCTGGAAGGTTCCCCGGTGGGGCAAGGGGGTCTGAGGGTGCCGCGCGGCGTATGGGTCCTGCCGCCCGTCGCCGTGCTCGCGCTCGTGTTCCTGTATCCGCTCGCGCTGGTCGTCCAGCAGTCGCTCAGCCCCGAGGACGGTGGCGGTGCCTTCGACGCGTACGCCTCCGTCTTCGCCTCGCAGAGCTTCCGCGAGGCCCTCGGGACCACCGTCTGGCTGGCCGTCGGTGCGACAGCCGGCTGCCTCGTACTCGGCTTCACACTCGCGCTGATCATCGCCTTCGTGCCCTTCCCCGGGGCCCGCGCCGTCGCCAAGTTCATCGATGTCTTCCTCTCCTTCCCCTCCTTCCTCATCACCCTCGCCCTCCTCTTCGTCTACGGAACGGTCGGCATGGCCAACGGCCTCGTCACCGACCTCACCGGCGCCGCCGAGGGGCCCTTCCACTTCCTCACCACCCCCTGGGGCGTCCTGCTCGCGGAGATCACGTACTTCACGCCCTTCGTGATGCGCCCGCTGCTCGCCGCCTTCTCCCAGCTGGACACCGCCCAGCTGGAGGTCGCCGCCGGCCTCGGCGCCCGGCCCGCCCGGATCGTCCGGCAGGTGATCCTGCCCGAGGCCCTCCCGGCCCTCGCCGCGGGCGGCAGCCTCGTCCTGGTCATGTGCCTGAACGAGTTCGGGATCGTCCTGTTCACCGGCGCCAAGGACGTCACGACCCTCCCGATGCTCATCTACGGCAAGGCCATCCTCGAGTCCGACTACGCGGCCGCCTGCGTGGTCGCCGTCGTCAACATCGCGATATCCGTCGGCCTGTTCGGCCTCTACCGGGTGGTGGGCAAGCGTGCTGGTGCATAGCAAGAGCGGCCGCTGGGCCGCCTGGGGCCTCTTCGGCCTCCTCTTCCTGCCGCTGTTCGCCCTGCCCCTGCTCGTCGTGGTCGCGGCCTCCTTCGCCACCCACTGGTCCGGGGCCTTCCCCTCCGGCCCCACCACCGAGAACTACGCGGCCGCCGTGCGCGGCGAATCCCTCCAGGCCCTGACCACCAGCCTGGTCACCGCCCTCGCCGCCAGCCTCCTCGCGCTCGCCGTCGGCACCTGGGCCGCGCTGGCCGCCGCCACGCTGAGGAAGCGGGCGAAGCGAATCCTGGACGCGCTGTTCATGCTGCCCGTCGCCGTGCCGTCCGTGGTCGTCGGCCTCGCCGTGCTCGTCGCCTTCAGCCGGCCCCCGGTCCTGCTGAACGGCACCAGCTCGATCGTCATCCTGGCGCACACGATCCTTGTCACGGCGTTCGCCCACCAGTCGGTCTCGGCGGCGATCGTACGGCTCGACCCCGCGTACGAGCAGGCGGCCGCCTCCCTGGGCGCCCGTCCCGCGTACGTCCTGTGGCGGGTCAGACTCCCTCTCCTGCTGCCGTCCCTCACGGCCGCGGCCGGTCTCTGCTTCGCCCTGTCCATGGGCGAGCTGAGCGCCACGATGATGCTCTACCCGCCGGACTGGATGCCCCTCCCGGTCCGCATCTTCACCGCCACCGACCGCGGTTCGCTCTACGGCGGCTCCGCCGTCGCCGTGGTCCTGATGGCCACCACCCTGCTGGTCCTCCTGGCCGTCTCCCGCGTCCGCACCAGGGCCTCCTACCGCTGAACCACCTGAACCACCTGATCCACCTGATCCACCTGAACCACCCTCCCCGTCCGACTCCTTCTCCGACTCCCTTTCCCCGTAAGGAAGTTCCATGACCGGCAAGAGACTCCTCCGCACCGCCACCGTCGTCACCGGCGGCCTCGCCCTCGCCTCCTCCCTCACCGCCTGCGGCGGCGGCTCCTCCGCCGCCGACTCCGAGGGCGGCGAGAAGGTCGTCACCGTCTACAGCGCCGACGGCCTCAAGAGCGAGAAGGGCGACGGCTGGTACGACAAGGTCTTCGCCGACTTCACCAAGAAGACCGGCATCGAGGTCAAGTACGTCGAGGGCGGCTCCGGCGAGATGGTGCAGCGCGCCGTCCGCGAGAAGACCAACACCCAGGCCGACGTACTGATCACCCTGCCGCCCTTCATCCAGCAGGCCGACGGCAAGGGCCTGCTCCAGCCCTACAAGCCGCAGGGCTCCGAGAAGGTCAACGGCGCGGACAAGGCCGCCGACGGCAAGTGGACCTCGGTCGTCAAGAACTACTTCGGCTTCGTCTACAACAAGAAGGAGCTCGCCGAGGCCCCCAAGACCTGGGAGGAGCTGCTGGACGCCAAGTACAAGGGCAAGCTGCAGTACTCCACCCCGGGTGTCGCGGGCGACGGCACCGCCGTGCTCATCAAGTCGATGCACGACTTCGGCGGCCAGGAGCCGGCGATGGAGTACCTGAAGAAGCTCCAGGCCAACAACGTCGGCCCGTCCTCCTCCACCAGCAAGCTGGCGCCCAAGACCGACAAGGGCGAGCTGCTCGTGGCCAACGGCGACGTCCAGATGAACTTCGCGCAGTCCAAGTCCATGCCGAACCTGGGCATCTGGTTTCCGGCGAAGGAGGGCGGCAAGCCCACCAGCTTCGCCCTGCCGTACGCGGCCGGCCTGGTCGACAAGGCCCCGCACACCGAGAACGGCAAGAAGCTCCTCGACTTCCTGCTCAGCGAGGAGGCCCAGCAGCTGGTCAGCGGAGTCGGCGGCGGCTTCCCGGCGCGCACCGACGTCAAGCCGACCGACGCCAACGCCGTGGAACTCACCAAGCTCATGACGGGCGTGGAGATCTTCGAGCCGAACTGGGCCGACATCGACAAGAACCTCACCGGCTACGTCGACGCGTGGAAGTCGGCAACCGGAAGCTGACCGGTTACTTCCTGGCCACCCCCGACCGGCAGAGTGACCTTTATATAACGGGTCTGGACCGAAGACCGCACCTTCGGTCCGGACCCGGCGCACACCGACACATACCGGAACGCACACCGGAACGCACACCGGAACGCACGCCGAAGGTCGAATCTCCCCCGCTCCTTTCGCCGCTCACTTGCTCCCAGGAGGAGTACGTGTCCCCTGTCCTGCCCAGACGTCGTGCCATCGCCGCGACCGCCGTCACCTCCGCCCTGATCGCCGTCGTCGCGGCCACCCCCGCCACCCCCGCCGGCGCCGCCGGCGCGGCGGCCAACACCGACAAGGTCCTCGTCATCGGCATCGACGGCGCGGTCCTGGACCGCGTCAAGGCCGCCAACGCGCCTCACCTGAACGGCCTGATGGCCCAGGGCCTGACCGCCCGCAGCACCCTCTACGCGAGCCCGATGGCCGCCACCTCCTCGGGCCCCGGCTGGTCCACCATCGCCACCGGGGTCTGGCCCGACAAGCACGGCGTGAAGGACAACTCCTTCACCGGCAAGAACTACGCCGCCTACCCGGACTTCCTGACCCGCATCGAGAACGCCAAGCCGGCGCTCAACACGTACGCGGCCGCCGACTGGGAGCCCATCACCTCCACCGACCAGAACGGCCCGATCTTCTCCCCGAAGGTCGACAAGCGCCTCTCCCTCAAGGGTGACCGGGACGGCTACCGCACCGAGGATCCGAAGGTCGCCGCGGCCGCCGCCGCCGAACTGCGCGACCAGAACCCGGACGCCGCCTTCGTCTACCTCGGCGAGATCGACGCGGCCGGCCACTCCTACGGCGCGGCCAGCCAGCAGTACCTCGACACCGTCGCCCGCGTCGACACCCTGGTCGGCCAGCTGCTCACCGCCGTCAAGAACCGCCCGACGTACGCCCAGGAGAACTGGAAGATCCTGGTCACCACCGACCACGGCCACACCGACTCCGGCGGCCACGGCGGCTCGACCATCCAGGAGCGCGGCACCTTCGTCATCGCCAAGGGCGCGGGCATCCCGGCCGGCTCCGTACGCGCCGACGTGAAGCTGGCCGACGTCGCCGCCATCGCGCTCGCCCAGGTCGGCGTCAGCGGCTCCGGCCTCGACGGCGTCCCGCTGAACGCCCCGGACGACGACCCCTTCGACACCCTGCGCCCGAACCTCCAGGCCCGGGTGGACGAGACGGGCATCCCGGCCGGGGTGAAGGGCTTCACGCACACCCCGCCCGCCGGCTGGTCCGTCGACAACTCCAGGATGGGCACGGGCGGTGTCACCGAGTGGGCCGGCTGGGCCTTCGCGACCGACGAGTTCTGGAGCCAGTCGCAGCGCGACCAGTGGCGCGAGCTGAACGTCCGCTCCCGTGACGTCTTCGCCGTCGCCGACTCCGACGAGTGGGACGACAAGAGCCACACCGGCACCTTCGACTCCACCCTCGTCACCCCCAAGTGGGCGGTCAGCGGCGGCAGCACGCGGAATCTGACCTTCCAGACGCACTACCGCCACGAGGCCGGCCAGACCGCCCAGGTCCTGGTCTCCTACAACGGCGCCGCCCCGGCCGTGGTGAAGACCTACACCGCCGACGCCCTCGCCAAGTCCGAGTCCCTCGCCCTCCAGGTCCCTGCAGGCGCCACCGACGTCCAGGTCCGCTTCCGCTACAGCGGCAACAACAACTGGTTCTGGACCGTCGACAACGTCCGCCTGGGCTGATTTCCTGGGCGGTCTCCTGGACTGATCGCCCCGCCCCGCGGTCCGGGTCCGGGCTGTGGACGGCAAGGACGTCCACAGCCCGGCCCCGATAGGGTGGTACAGACCAGAGTTCGCAGGTCACCGAGAGCGGAGAACAATCCAGTGGCAGAGCGCAAGCCGATCGAATCCTGGCTCACCGACATGGACGGGGTCCTCATCCACGAGGGCACCCCGATCCCCGGCGCCGATGCCTTCATCAAGCGGCTGCGCGAGTCCGGCAAGCCCTTCCTGGTGCTGACCAACAACTCGATCTACACCCCCCGCGACCTCCAGGCCCGCCTGAGCCGCATGGGGCTGCAGGTCCCCGTCGAGAACATCTGGACCTCGGCGCTGGCCACCGCGAAGTTCCTCGACGACCAGCGTCCGGGCGGCACGGCGTACGTCATCGGCGAGGCCGGCCTGACCACCGCCCTCCACGACATCGGCTACATCCTGACCGACCACGAGCCCGACTACGTGGTCCTGGGCGAGACCCGGACGTACAGCTTCGAGGCGATGACCAAGGCGGTCCGCCTGATCAACGCGGGTGCGCGCTTCATCTGCACCAACCCCGACGAGACCGGCCCCTCCACCGAGGGCCCGCTCCCGGCCACCGGCGCCGTCGCCGCGCTGATCACCAAGGCGACCGGCAAGAAGCCGTACTTCGCCGGCAAGCCGAACCCGCTGATGATGCGTACCGGCCTGAACGCCATCGGCGCGCACTCGGAGACCAGTGCGATGATCGGCGACCGGATGGACACCGACGTGCTGGCCGGTCTGGAGGCGGGCATGCAGACCTTCCTCGTCCTCACCGGCCTGACCACCGAGCAGGACACCGAGAAGTTCCCGTTCCGCCCGACCAAGACGGTCGCCTCGATCGCGGACCTGGTCGACCTGGTCTGACGCGTACGCCGTACCGCGCACCGCGCACCGCGCACGCGCATGCCGCGTACCCGCCTACGGCCGAACGGGCGTACCGCGTTTGGGGCGTACGGCCGACACGTACGGCGCCGCTCCGGATGCGCGGCGGCGCGCCGCGCGTGAATCTCCTTGTCGAGGAGGTTCACCATGCGCAGTGTTCCGATCGCTGTCCGCACCACCGCGATGGCCGTCGCCCTGGCGGCATTCTCGGCGGTGACCGCGCCGATCGCCCTCGCGGGCGAGGAGGACCGCAGTGACCGCGGAGACCGCGGCAGCGTCACGGTCGACCCGAACCCGGCTCACCCCGGAGCGCAGGTCAAGCTGCGCGTCCAGGGCTGTGACGGCACCCGCGGAGCCGCCAAGTCCGCCGTCTTCGTGTCGGACGTCGACCTGTACGGCCGGGACGGCGGCCGCAGCCCGCTCTACGGCGACGCGATGATCAGCTCGCACGCCTCGCCGGGCTGGCACTCCGTCCGGGTGACGTGCGACGGCCACGACAAGGTCAGCGGTTCCGTCCAGATCTCCGCGTACCGCCCGTCCCACCACGCCACACCCGTCTGGCCGGTGCACGCGGGCGGCGGCGGCATGTCCGCCGAACTCGCGGCGGAGTCGGCCAAGAAGGCCCACGGCGCCGACGGACCGGGGCTGCCGCACACGGTGATCGGCGCCGTCCTCGCCGCGGTCGCCACCCTGGCCGTCGCGGGCCGGGCGCTGGCCCTGCGCCGCCGCCGCGGGGAGTGAGGCCGGTGCGTGCCGGTGAGGGCCGGTGCGTGCCGGTGAGTGCCGGTGAGTGCCGGTGAGTGAGGACAAGGCCTCCGCCGGCGGCCGGCTGCTGACCTTCGCCGCCTGGGCGGTGCTGGTGCTCGGCCTGTGGCTGTGGGGCCACCAGCTCACCGTGGCGCCGGCCCCGCCCGCCGGTCAGGCCGGCGGGACGGTGGGTCCGGGGCTGCCGGCCGCGCACGCCCCGCTCGCCGCGGCCCCGCCCCAGCGCGTCGACGTGCCGTCCATAGGCATCCAGGCCCCGGTGATCTCCCGGGACCTGGACAAGGACGGGGCGATCGAGCCGCCCCCGTACGACCGGCCGGGCACGGTGGGCTGGTGGGGCCGGGGCACCCAGCCGGGGACGGCCGGGACGGCGCTGATGGTGGGGCACGTGGACACCCGGTCCAAGCCGGCGGTGTTCTACGGCCTGAGCTCCGCGCAGCCGGGCGACAAGGTGCGGGTGGTGCGGACGGACGGCTCGGTCGCCGAGTTCACGGTCGAGGACGTACGGGTCTACGAGCGCGCGGTCTTCGACGCGCACAAGGCCTACGGCCAGCGGGTCCGGGGCCGCGCCGAGCTGAGGCTGGTGACCTGTGGGGGCTCGTACGACAAGGCGGCCAAGGAGTACACGGCGAACGTGGTGGTCTCCGCCTACCTGACGGGCGTGGGAGCCCGCCCGGGCGCGCCGGGTACCGCGGCCTGAGCGGCCGCGCCGCAGGCGGGAAACGAAGAAGCCCCTCGCAGCTTTCGCTGTGAGGGGCTTCTTCCGTCTGTGCGCCGCCAGGGACTCGAACCCCGGACCCGCTGATTAAGAGTCAGCTGCTCTAACCAACTGAGCTAGCGGCGCTTGGTGACAGAGAAAACTCTACCCCACCTCCGGGGGTGCCCGTGACCAGGCCACGCCCACCTTGTCCGATTAGCCCATGTTTGAGGGGTTTATCGTGCACCATATGTCTGCGCGTGCCGCATCTGATGCTTCATCAGCTGTGGCTCCGGCCGACCGGTGGACGAGTGGACGAGCAGGGGAGTGGACGGAACCGCATGACGATGCAGCCTCCGACGCATGTGCAGATGCCGATGCCCGGTTTCGAGGAGTACGAGCCCGCGGGCGACTGCGTGTGCCGGGGCTGTGCCCAGCGCCGCCGCGCCCTCGCCCGCGCGCGGGCCATACCGCTCCGGGACGGGGGGCACCCGGCCGCACGCGGCGCCCGCCGGGCGCTGGTGCTGGCCACCGCCGCGGGAGTGGTCCTGGGCGGCAGCAGTACGACCGCGGCGGCCGTGACCACCCCGGCCCCGGGGTCGGTGGCCCTGGACGACCCGGGCTCCCCGCAGGGCGGCCGGACCCCGCTGCACGGCCCGCAGGGCGGGCCGGTGGGGAAGCCCGGCGCTCCGGCCAGGCCCGGCGCGGTGCGGCGGATCGACCGCGCGACGATCATCAACCGGGCGAAGCTGTGGCTGGACGCGCAGGTCCCGTACAGCATGTCCGAGTACTGGATGGACGGGTACCGGCAGGACTGCTCGGGCTACGTCTCCATGGTCTGGAACCTCGGGTCGAACGAATGGACCGGCAGCCTCGACAAGTTCGCCACCAAGATCACACAGGATGAGCTGCTGCCGGGGGACATGCTCCTCTTCCACAACCCGGCGGACCCCAACAACGGCTCGCACGTGGTCATCTTCGGCGGCTGGGTCGACTCGACGCACACGCACTACGTCGCCTACGAGCAGACGCGCCCGAACACGCGGAAGCTGGCCACGCCCTACGGGTACTGGAGCAACCCGACGAAGTACGTCCCGTACCGGTTCAACGGGGTGCCGGCCGGCATCCTGCCGGAGGCTCCGGACGTCCCGGACGCTCCGGCCGCTCCGGGCGCCCAGCCGCCGGCGGGCGCCAAGCCGGGGGACGCGACGGTCTTCCCGGGCGCGGACAAGTTCGGCCCCGGCGTCACCAACGACTACGTGGCCCAGCTCGGCCGGATGCTGATCGACCGCGGCGCGTACCGGTTCTACCCCAAGGGCGTGGCCGACCGGACGTGGAGCGACCACGACAAGCTCGCCACCGCGGCCTTCCAGCGCGCACAGGGCTGGACGGGCGCGGACGCCGACGGCATTCCGGGCACCCACACCTGGAAGCTGCTGGTCGAGAAGCAGGGCAAGAACATCCCGCCGACGGTGGCGGGCGCGCCGGGGCCGGGCGGGGTACGGGCCTACCCGGGCGCCGCGGTGTTCCGCCCGGGCCGGTCGCACGAGGCCATCAGGGCCCTCGGCCGTCAGCTGGTGAAGAAGGGCTTCGGCAAGTACTACACAACCGGTCCGGGCCTGCGCTGGAGCGAGGCCGACCGCCGCAACGTCGAGGCCTTCCAGCGTGCGCAGGGCTGGACCGGCGCATCGGCCAACGGCTACCCGGGCCCGGAAACCTGGCGCCGGCTGTTCGCATGACGGAGGTAACGATGTTCCCCACGCGCACCACCTCGACGACGGGCACCCTCCGAGTGCCGCCGCTGGCCGCCCCGGTGGCGGTCCGGGCTGCGGATCCCGCCCCTGCCCCTTCCCCTGCCCCCGCGCCCGCGCCTGCCCCCGCAGTCCTGCCGGCAGCCCACCCGGTGTGGGCCGCGGAGCCGGTGCCCCTGCCGGAGCCGGTGCGCGCGGCCGTCGCCGTCGCGGCGCCGCGCGAGGCCGCCCCGCCGAGCCCGCCGCCCGCCCTGGTCGGCAGCCCCGCCGCGCCGGAGCACGCCCTCGCCGCCGAGACCTCGTTCGGCTGGGCCGCGGCGCGGGCCGCCCGCCCGGCTCCCGAGCTGCCGCACGGGTGGGAGGTGCCGGCGGCCCGGGCCCATCCGTACGACGAGGCGGACCAGGGCGCCGCGGCCATCCCGCACCCGCAGGACGCGGAGGCTCCCGCCGGGGTGGCCACCCTGCGCCTGCGGACTGCCCAGGCCGAAGCCCAGGCCGAAGCCGAGGCCGACACCCAAGCCGAAGCCGCGGCCGAATTCGAGCCCGTAGCCGCACTCGAAGCGGAAGCGGAAGCGGAAGTCGAAGCCGTGCCCGAAGCGCCGGCCGAGGCCGAGGCCAAGCGCGCGCCCGAGCCCGAGCCCGTCACCGCTCCCGAACCCATGGACGCGGCGGCGCCGCCGCACTCCGGCATCCCCGGGCCCGGACCCGGATCCGTCGAGATCGTCGCCCAGGCGGTGGCCCGCGGCCTGGACGAGGGCGGCGCCGCGCCGGACCTCCCGCGCCCCGGAGCCCACCGGGGCACCTCGGTCACCGAGGTGCCGGTGCACCTCCCGTTCCGCGCTACGCAGCAGCTCCCGGCGGTACCCGCACCCGCACCCGCGCCCACCGCATCCGCCGCCCGTGCCCTGCGCCCCGCCCCCGGCCGCCGGGTCCCCCGTGGCGACGACCGGCTCCGGGAGCACCGCGGCCCGGTGCTGCCCGGCTGGGTCGGCGTGGCCGTCGGCGGGCTCGCCCTCGCCGGCTGCACGGCCGTGCTCTGGCGGGCCGGGGTCGTCCCCGCCGCCTTCGTGGCCGCCTTCGGCGCGACCCCCCGCGCCTACCACGGCCTGCGCGCGACCCACTGGCCGCCGCTCGCCTTCCTCGGGATCGTCGCCCTCGTGTCGCTCGGCGGACTCGGCCGGGCCCGCACCGGCCACGCCTGGGTGCTCACCCTCTTCGGCCGCTACCGCGGCACGGTCCGGCGTACCGGCCTGACCTGGGTGAGTCCCCTGCTCCTGCGCCGCCGGGTCGACGTCCGCCTGCGCCACTGGCGCAGCGACCCGATGCCCGCCGTGGACTCGGGCGGCCTCGCCCTCCAGGTCGTCGTCCAGGTCGTCTGGCAGGTCAGGGACACCGCGCGCGCCACCCTCGCCGTCGAGGACCACACGGAGTACCTCGCCGAGCAGGTCGAATCGGCGATGGCCCGCGTGCTGTCGCAGCTGCCCGCCGACGCCTTCCACGAGGACGCCCCGACCCTGCGCGACGCCGAGGCCGTCGGTGACGCGCTGACCCGGATGCTGGCGGCCGAGACCGAGGCGGTCGGGATCGAGGTGTTCTCGGCCCAGCCGACCCGGATCGAGTACGCGGCCGAGGTGGCCGAGGCCATGCGCCGCCGCCGCGTCGCGGCGATCGACGCCAAGCACCGGGACACCGTGCTGACCTCGGTCGTGGACGCCGTCGACGACACCGTCCACCGGCTGACCTCGCGCGGGCTGGTCGAGCTCGACGACTACGAGCGCAAGGCGCTGGTGAAGGACCTCACGGTCGCCTTCTACACGGGCCGCTCCGAGTAACGGGCGACAGGGGGAGTTCAGGAGAGTTCAGCAGAGTTCAGCGGTACGGGAGCGGGTGGCCGGAAGTTACCGGACCACCCGTTTTCCCATTGGTATGGACATGGCCAACTCTCGTCAATAGTCTGGGACTTGGTCTAGACCTAATCCCCACACGCGCGCGCTCTCGCCGAACTCCCCCCACGTTCAAGGAGCATCATGCGTCCCATCCGCATGCCCAAACGGGCCGGCGTCGCCGCGCTCGGCCTCGGCCTCGTCGCCGGAATCACCCTCGTCAGCGCCCCCGCCGCCAGCGGTCACGGCTACACCGACACCCCGATCAGCCGCCAGAAGCTCTGCGCCAACCGGACCGTCTCCGACTGCGGCGCGATCCAGTGGGAGCCGCAGAGCGTCGAGGGCTTCAAGGGGTTCCCGGCCGCCGGTCCCGCCGACGGGAAGATATGTTCCGGCGGACTCTCCCAGTTCTCCGAGCTCGACAACCCGCGCGGTGGCGCCTGGCCCACCACCAAGGTGACCAGCGGGCAGGGCTACTCCTTCCGGTGGCAGTTCACCGCCAACCACTCCACCACCGACTTCAAGTACTACGTCACGAAGAACGGCTGGACCGGCACCAAGGCACTCACCCGCGCCGACCTCGAACCCCAGCCCTTCCTCACGGTCGCCTACAACGGCGCCCGCCCCGCCATGACCACCGTCCACCAGGGCGCCATGCCGAGCGGCAAGACGGGCCGGCACCTGATCCTGGCCGTCTGGACCGTCAACGACACCCCGATGGCCTTCTACGCCTGCTCCGACGTTCAGTTCTGACGTATCGTCAGCTACCCTCCGGCGGCATGCGGACGACGACTGCACCCGAAACCGTCGCGGAGCTCATAGCGCGCCACTGGGGCGACCACCGGCCCGGGCTGAAACACGAGAACGGTGTCCTCACCCACCACCGGACCGCCCAGGAGGCCGCCGCGCGCGCCGCGCTCCTCGTCGATCTCATGCCTCCGGGGGCCGAGCCGCACCTCGGGGTCCTGCTCGACAACACCCCCGAGTTCCCGTTCTGGCTCGGCGCGGCGGCCCTCGCCGGGGCCGCCGTCGCCGGGATCAACCCCACCCGGCGCGGCCCCGAGCTGGCCCGCGACATCCTGCACACCGACTGCCGGATCCTGATCACCGAGCGCGCCCACCTGCCGCTGCTGCGCGGCCTCGACCTGCCCGGCGTACGCGTCCTGGTCACCGGCACCGAGGAGTACGAGGCCCTGCTCGCCCCCTACGCCGCCGCCAAGCCAGGCGAAGCCGCGCTGCGGGCCCCCGCACCCGACTCCCGCCTCCTCCTCTACTTCACCTCCGGCTCCACCGGCGCCCCCAAGGCCGCCATCTGCAGCCAGGGCCGGCTCGCGGCCGCCGGAGCCGCGCTGGCCCGCCGGTTCACCGTCACCCCGGACGACGTCCACTACATCTGCATGCCGCTCTTCCACGGCAACGCCGTCATCGCCGACTGGCTGCCGGCGCTCGTCGCCGGGGCCCCGGTGGCGCTGCGCCGCCGGTTCTCGGCCTCCGCGTTCCTGGACGACGTACGGGCGTACGGGGCCACGTACTTCACCTACGTCGGGCGGGCGGTCCAGTACCTCCTGGCCACCGAACCCCGCCCCGACGACCGCGCCCACACCCTGCGCCTCGGCTTCGGCACCGAGGCCGGGGCGGTGGACGCGGCCCGCTTCGCCGAACGGTTCGGGGTCCGGCTGGTGGAGGGCTACGGGGCCACCGAGGGCGGCGCCTCCGTCATGGGGGCACCTCCCAGCGGTAGCTGGGGGAGCACCCCGGACACCCCGCCGGGCGCCCTGGGCCGGGCGGGCGCGGGCGACGACCTGGCGGTGATCGACCCGGCCACCGGCGCGGAATGCCCGCCCGCGGTCCTCGCCCCGGACGGCCGCCTGCTCAACGGCTCGGCGGCGATCGGCGAACTGGTCAACCGCGGCCGCAGCCTGTTCGAGGGCTACTGGCGCAACCCGGACGCGGAGGCCGACCGCACCCGCGACGGCTGGTACTGGACGGGAGACCTCTTCTTCCGCGACGACGCGGGCTTCCTCTACTTCGCGGGCCGCACCGACGACCGGCTCCGCGTCGACAGCGAGAACCTCGCCGCGGCGTTGATCGAGAACATCCTGGCCCGCTGGACGGACGCGGCGGCGGTCGCCGTCTACGCCGTCCCGGACGAGGTGGCGGGGGACCAGGTCATGGCGGCCCTCGCGCTCCGCGAGGGCGCGGCCTTCGACCCGTCCGCCTTCGAGACCTTCCTCTCCCTCCAGCCGGACCTGGGCACGAAGATGGCCCCGCGCTACGTCCGCATCGTCGGGGCCATGCCGACCACGGCGACGAACAAGATCCACCGCGTCTCCCTCCGCCGCGATGGCTTCCGCTGCGAAGACCCCGTCTGGCACCGATCCCCGGCCGGGGGCTACGCCCGCCTGAACGCCCCGGCGCTGACCACCCTGCTCGCCGCATACGAAGCCCAAGGCCGTACGGACCTCCTGACCCCGTGACTCCCGCGCCTCAATCGCCGGCGGGGCTATTTTTCAGCCCCGCCGGCGATTGAGGCGCGGGCCGGGCCGGGCCGGGCCGGGCCCGGGGTGGGGCTGGGCATACCCGCGGACGCCCCCTGGGGTCATGGTCCGAGCGGGTGGCCCGCGGCTAGCGTTCCCGCATGGACGATCACCCCCGCACCCCCTGGGACGCCCTGGCCCGCGGCCGGTACCTGCGTTCCGCCTGGCCCCTGGCGGGCCGCCGGGTACCTCGCCGGGAGCGCCCTCACCGGGATCCCCGTGTGCCATCGAGGACCGCGATCCGGTCGGCCAATCCGGTCAGCCCGGACCCGGCGGCCGGATCCGCGCCGGGGTCCTGCTGCGCGAAGGGCTCGTCGGCCTGCTGACGCGGTTCGGCCACCGGGTGGCGGCCGCCGTCGGGGACGCGGACGGGCTCCGCGGCGCCGTGGCCGTCCACACCCCGGACATCGTCGTGACCGACGTGTGGTGTCCGAGGCGGCCGTCGGCAAACACGTCGGGAACATCCTGGGAAAGCTCGACCTGCCGCCCGCCGAGGACACCCACCGCCGGGTCCTGGCGGTCCTCGCGTACCTCCGCGGCTAATGGTTTTGAGCACCCCTGAGGACCAGGTAGTATTTTCTCTGTCAGCAGGCGCCGCTAGCTCAGTTGGTTAGAGCAGCTGACTCTTAATCAGCGGGTCCGGGGTTCGAGTCCCTGGCGGCGCACCTGTCCTTCGGGCGGTTTCCGGTTTCACCGGGAACCGCCCGAAGTGTTTTCCGGGCCCACTGGGTGTTTTCCGGGCCCACTGGCGCGCCCGCCGCTCCCACCACCCGCCCGTCCTAGAGCGTGAGCGACAGCAGCAGCGGTGCGGCCTTCCGGTTCAAGGTGTCCGCCGCGGCCCGCAGCCGGTGCGCGTGCTCGACCGGCATCGACAGGGCCAGACAGCCCACCGAGGCCCCGGCCGTGATCGGGACCGCCGCGCAGACCGTGCCCACGGCGTATTCCTGCAGGTCCAGCATGGGCACGGTGGCGGGCTGGGCGTCCAGCTTGGAGAACAGGATCCGCTCGTTCACGATCGTCTTCGACGTGAGCCGGGCGATCTTGTGCCGGGACAGGTGGTCGCGCCGCCCGTTCAGGTCGAGCTGCGTCAGCAGACACTTGCCGACCGCACTGGCGTGCGCGGCGGAGCGGAAGTCGACCCACTCGTGCACCTTCGGGGTGCGGGGACTGTCCGCGAACTGCGTGATCCTGACCTCGCCGTCCACGTACCGGCTGATGTAGACGGCCGCGCCGACCGAGTCGCGCAGCCGGTCCAGGGTCTCCTGGAGCTTGTCGGTGAGCGCCTGCTGCCGGTCGATGCCGGAGCCGAGCAGGACGAGGGAATCCCCTATGGCGTAAGCACCGTCGGACACCTGCAGGACATATCCCTCCCGGCGCAGCATGAGCAGCATCGGAGCGAGATGGGCTGCGGGCAGGCCGGTCTCACGCGCGATCTGCACGTCCGTCACACCGCCGGTGTGACGTGCGATCGTTTCGAGTACGCGTAGTGCGTACTGCACCGAGTGGAACGGCGCGGTCGGCTCGGGCTTCAGCGCCACGGTTTCCCCCTAGCAGGTTGTTACCGCTTGCCCTACCACGATAGCCATCAAGAGGGCCATGTGGAGCGCCTGTTGGAGAGATTGCTGGCTCAAAGATGTCTGTCTGCCTGGATCTACTCCGCTGGCATATGCCAGAGTCATGTCCATCACTCAGTGTCGCAGGGAATGCCCGGCGGCCGCCCACGGTTCGAGTTCTTCGTACGGTGTCGCACTGATGCCGTACGCCACAGGACAGCGAAACGGGAGCGGCGATGAGTGACGCAGGGGACGACGCACAGGGCGGCGCGAGCGGCGGCGGCGAGGCGAACCGGAACGCGCACGGGCACCCCGGCCGGAACACGAACGGGATCCGCGCCACCGCGCCGGGCCGGGCGACCGTACCGCTCTCCGTCCTGGACCTCGTCACCGTCGGCGCGGGCAGCACCGCCCACGCCTCCCTCCGTACGAGCGTCGAGATCGCCCGCCTCGCCGAGTCCCGCGGCTACCACCGCCACTGGGTCGCCGAGCACCACTCCATGCCCGGCGTCGCCAGCTCCTCGCCCGCCGTGATCCTGGCCCACCTCGCCGCGCACACCTCCCGCATCCGGCTCGGTTCCGGCGGGGTCATGCTGCCCAACCACGCCCCGCTGGCCGTCGCCGAGCAGTTCGGCACCCTGGAGGCGCTCGCCCCGGGCCGGATCGACCTCGGACTCGGCCGCGCCCCCGGCACCGACGGCCGCACCGCCGCCGCGCTGCGTGGACCCGGGCGCCTCGACGAGGCCGCCGACGAGTTCCCCCGGCAGCTCGCGGAGCTCACCCGCTTCCTCGACGACGACTTCCCCGACGGGCATCCGTACGCCCGCGTGCACGCCGTACCGGGCCCGGTCCAGGGCCCCGCCGGCCGGCCGCCGCTGTGGCTGCTCGGCTCCTCCGGCTTCAGCGCCCGCCTCGCCGGCGAGCTCGGCCTCCCCTTCGCCTACGCCCACCACTTCTCGGCGGCCGGCACCCTGCCCGCGCTCGACCTCTACCGCCAGAGCTTCCGCCCCTCCGCCGTCCTCGACGCCCCCTACGCCGTCATCGGGGTCTCCGCCCTCGCCGCCGACACCGACGAGGCGGCCCGCGCCCAGGTGCTCACGGGCGCGCTGTCGATGCTGCGCCTGCGCACCGGACGGCCCGGCCTGATCCCGACGCCCGAGGAGGCGGCGGCGTACGCGTTCTCCCCGCTGGAGCGGGAGTTCGTCGACGGCTGGCTCGCGAACGTCGTCCACGGCACCCCCGACGAGGTCCGCACCGGGCTGGACGACCTGGCGAAGCGGACGGGCGCGGACGAGCTGATGCTGACCACCAACGCCCACAGCGGGGCGGCCCGGTTGCGCTCGTACGAGCTCATCGCGGATGTGTACGGCATGCCGGTGGAGGCGCCCGCCGCCGATTGACCGTGTGCGAACGGCGTTTGGCTGGTTTGTTGCCGAAACCTTGCGCGGAGCTGCCTGAAGGCAGCCTTAAACCGCTCGTCACCCGGGGTGGCGAGCGGTTTCTGATGTGCGCTCAAGTCTCTGACTTGGGGAAATAGCGCCTGAGTGGTCTAGTCCTTCTTTGGTCCGAACCATTGACGTGGGGGTGGAGTGATCGCTATCACTTCTCTCACCCGAACCGCTTGATCTCCCCTCCCACCCCCACGGAGACAGCTCATGCACATCCGTAAACCTCTCATCGCTGCCGCCGCCACGGCCGCGCTGGCCGCCGGAGCGCTGGCCTCCTTCGCGGGACTCGGCACCGCCCAGGCCGCCGACGCCTCGGCCGGCGCCGCGGCGGGCGGCGTCCGTATCGCCTACTACGACCAGTGGAGCGTGTACGGCAACGCCTTCTACCCCAAGCACCTCGACACCCGCGGCATAGCGGGCAAGCTGGACGTCATCAACTACTCGTTCGGCAACATCCACCCCACCAACCTCACCTGTTTCGAGGCGAACAAGGCGGCGGGTGACGACAACAACCCCAACGCCGGTGACGGCGCGGGCGATTCGTACGCCGACTACCAGAAGTCGTTCAGTGCGGCCGACAGTGTCAGCGGAGTCGCCGACAAGTGGGACCAGCCGATCGTCGGCGTCTTCAACCAGTTCAAGCAGCTGAAGGCCAAGTACCCCCACCTGAAGATCAACATCTCGCTGGGCGGCTGGACCTACTCCAAGTACTTCAGCGACGCGGCGAAGACCGACGCCTCCCGCAAGAAGCTGGTCTCCTCCTGCATCGACCAGTACATCAAGGGCAACCTCCCGGTCGAGGGCGGCTACGGCGGCCAGGGCGTCGCCGCCGGCATCTTCGACGGCATCGACATCGACTGGGAGTACCCGGGCTCGTCCGGCGGCCACCTCGGCAACCACTACGCCCCCGAGGACAAGCAGAACTTCACGCTCCTGCTCAAGGAGTTCCGCGAGCAGCTCGACGCCTACGGCCAGGCCAACGGCGGCAAGAAGTACCTGCTGACCTCGGCCCTCCCGGCCGGCCAGGACAAGATCAAGTACATCGAGACGGACAAGATCGGCGCGTACCTCGACTACGCGAACATCATGACGTACGACATGCACGGCGCCTGGGACAGCGACGGCCCCACGTACCACCAGTCCCCGCTCTACTCCCCGGCGGGCGACCCGACCGACCCGATCGCGCCGGGCACCCAGAAGTACAGCATCGACAACGCCATCGACTCCTGGATCGACGGCAACCCGGCCTACGGGATCACCGGCGGCTTCCCCGCCGGCAAGCTGACGCTGGGCTACGAGTTCTACTACCGCGGCTGGAAGGGCGTCCCCGCCGGGGCGAACAACGGCCTCGCCCAGTCCGCGACCGGCGCCTCGGGCGCCCGGCCCACCAGCCAGCAGGCCGGCATCGCCAACTACAAGGAGCTCGGCGGCCTCGTCGACAACCCGGCGACCACCTTCTGGGACGACCAGGCCAAGGCCTCGTACTTCTACAAGGACGGCGAGTTCTTCACCGGCCTGAACCAGAAGTCGATCCAGGCCCGGGTCGACTACGGCAAGCAGCGCGGCCTGGCCGGCGCGATGATGTACTCCCTGCTCGGCCTGGACAACAACACCACGCTGCTCAACCAGATCTCGGACGCCCTCGGCGGCGCCACGGTCCCGCCGACCACCCCGCCGACGACGCCTCCGACCACCCCGCCCACGACCCCGCCGACCACGCCCCCGACCACCCCGCCGACGGGCTGCGGCTCGACCCCGGCGTACGTCGCGGGCACGGTCTACACGGCCGGCAACGAGGTCGCGCACAACGGCCGCAAGTACAAGGCCCAGTGGTGGACGCAGAACGAGACCCCGGGCACCACGGGTGAGTGGGGCGTCTGGAAGGACCTCGGCGCCTGCTGATCTCCCCCCACCCCGCGCCGAGCGACACCCCGCCCCGCACCCACTCTCCCGGGTGCGGGGCGGAGGTGTGTGACACGGTTGCGGGATTCTGGACATCGCTCCGTGTCGGTATCGCTACGCTCGGCCACAAGCTCGTTCTCCGCTTGGGGGTGCCGTCTCATGGCTCAGATCCGTGACATCGATCCCAGTGCCTCGCCGCTGGACTACTACAGCTACGAGCTGCGCCGGCTGAGAGAAGAGGCGGGCCTGAAGCAGGCGCAGCTGGGCGCGATCATCTTCTGCACGGGCTCCCTGATCGGCATGATCGAGAACGGCAAGCGGGTGCCGACCCGGGACTTCTCCGAACGGGTGGATGCGGCGCTCGGCACGGACGGACACTTCTCCCGCCTGGTGGGTCTGGTCCTGCGGAGCGTCCTGCCGACGTGGTTCCAGGCATACGCGGAGATGGAGGCCCGGGCGACGTTCATCTCCACGTTCCAGGCGCAGGTGGTCTATGGGCTACTGCAGACGGAGGCGTATGCGAAAGCCCTGGTGAGCGTGGAGTTTCCCGACCGGGCTGACGAGATCGCGGCGGCTCGAATGGAACGTCAGCGCATCCTGATGCGTGAGGAGCCGCCGGTGCTGCTGGTGGTGCTGGACGAGGCGCTGCTGCACCGGAAGGTCGGCGGCCGTGAAGTCATGCGCGACCAGCTGGCCCACCTGCTGAGCTTTGCCGACAGGCCATGGGTGCAGATTCAGGTGATGCCCTTCTCGGCTGGTGAACACACCGGAATGACAGGATCGTTCACCCTCCTTCGGTTCGACGGCGATCCCGACCTCTTCTACACGGAGAGCTACGACTCAGGCCATATGACGGCCAATCCGAAAGTGATCAAGGAACGCTCTGTCGGATACGCTCGCTTGCAAGCCGAAGCCCTTTCGCCAGCGGCCTCGGCCCTTCTAATCGCGCGCGTAATGGAGGAACGGTATGGGCACCAATCTGAACCTGACGGCCGTGCCGTGGCGTAAGTCGTCCTACAGCAGCACCAACGGTGGCGAATGCGTCGAGTGCGCCCCGCTCGGCTCCGCCGCCTGGCACAAGGCCTCGTACAGCGGAACCACCGGAGGAGGCGGCAAGGTCGCCGTGCGGGACTCCAAGAACCCCGACGGGCCGGTCTTCACGGTCACGGCAGCGGCGTTCGCCGCCTTCGTCCGGAGTCTCTGACCGTCAGAGCCAGCCCTGCTGGGCCGCCTTGAGGCCGGCTTCGAAGCGGCTCGTGGCGTGGAGGCGTTCCATGAGGGCGGACATCTGGCGTCTGACGGTGCGCATCGACACCCCGAGGCGCTTCGCGGCGGCCTCGTCGGTCATGCCGGAGGCCAAGAGCTTCAGTAGTTCGAGTTCGGTCGCGGTGGGGCGGGTGTCGCTGGGGCGGGGGCGGTCGGCTCCGAGGGGTACGGCGGCCGCCCACGTCTGCTCGAACAGGTTGGTCAGGGAGGCCACGATTCCGGGCGCGCTCGTGCACAGGGCGCCCAGACGGGAATGGTCGGGGTCGATCGGGACCACCGCCACGGCCCGGTCGAATATCAGGAGGCGGGGCGGCAGGAGCGGGCTGGTCCGCACCTGGCCGCCCTGTTCGGTCAGCCACCGCGCGTAGGCCAGCGTCGTCGGATCGTTGCGGGCGCTGTCCTGGTAGACCGAGCGCATCTCGATGCCGCGGGCCAGCGCGCGCCGGTCCAGCGGCCGGGAGGCCTCCAGGCTCGCCTCGGAGAGCGCGCCGCCCGGCAGGATCGCCAGACATTCCCGGGACAGTGCATGGGCGAGCTGCTCCAGCCGGCCCTGGATGGCGTCCATCCCCACGAGCCGTTCCGCGCCGTCGACCTCGGTGTTCGGGCTGAGTTCCGCGAATTCCGATACCACCTGCGCCGCGGCCGCCTTGCTGCGGGCCAGCTCCTGCTGCTGCCGGGCCAGTTCCTCCTCCTGGCGGCGCAGCAGCAGCTCCAGGCCCAGTTCGGGTCTCACCGCGCGCAGCCCGCCCGGGCAGTCCCGTGACGGTCTGAGCAGGTCGAGGTCTACGAGCCGGTCCAGGCCCTCGCGGACCTGGGTCTCGGTGAGGCCTAGTCGGCCACTCAGCTCGGCGACCCCTCCTGAAGGGTCGGCCAGCATGCCCCGGTACACGGCTTCCACGTCGGCCCCGAGGCCCAGTGTTTGCAGCAAGTCCCAGCCTCCCAGCAGCAGTTGGGCAGCACGGGTGAGCGCCGCCGGGCTGATCGTAGGCGAAGTCTGTCACCAAGGTGCCAGGCCCGTTGGTGACAGCCGCAACCTCTTCTTCACGGGTCCTGACCCCAGCAACATGGTGTTCACCGGGACGGCGGGGACGGAAGTCCCCGGCTCAGGCCAGAGCCGCAAGGACGATCCGGATCAGCGCGCAGCACACCGCACCGAACGCATCGCATCCGGCTTCCGACCTGGGGGAGAAACATGTCCCGCATCGCCCGCTCTGCCGCTGTCGCCGCCGTCTTCGCCGCCCTCTGCGCCGGCGCCGTCACCACCGCCTCGGCGACGGCCCCCGCCGAGAACCACCGCATCAGCGCCTCCGCCGACGGCAGCATCAACTGGGACACGGCGCCCGCCTCCGCCCGGGACAGCATCAACTGGGACTAGCGGGCATGCGCGTCGTCCGAGCCTCGCTCTCAGGGCCTACCGACCATCCGGACCAGGAGGGCGTGCTCGCGCTCGTTTCCGACCTGATCTGGGCCCACACCCCCGCCGCGCACGGCCTCGAACACCTGCGGGCCAAAGCCGCCCGCGACGGCGTGGACGTCTACCTCTTCCTGCGAGCCGCTTCCGAAGCCGCGGCCCTCACCCAGGCCCACGCCATCCTCGACGGCGCCCGGGCCCCGCTGCGGGCGCACGGCTACCGCACCACCGACCCGCACCGTGACCGTTCCTCAGGAGAACGCAGTGACCACCACCCTCCGCCAGGCTGCCCGTAAGAGCGCGGTAGCCGCCCTCACCACCGCCCTCGGCGCCGGCCTGCTCACCGCCGCGGCTGTCGCGACCGCCCCGGCCGCCGAGGCCGCGACCACGTGCAGCGGGACCGCCTCGATCTACGGGGTCCTTCCCGACGGCCGGCTCACCTTCAGCACCATCACCCCGGCCACCGGCGCGTTGAAGAAGGTGCGGGTCGGAGCGGCCCTGGGGTTCGAGCCCAAGGCGATGGCCACCCTCAACTTCAACACGGTGCTGGTGACCTCGACGACGGGCGCGCTCTACCGCCTCGACGTCCTCACCAATAACGAGTCCCTCGTCCTGGAACGCCCGCCCGTCAAGATCTTCGACAGCGGCTGGACCCACGACAAGCTCACCTACGACGGACACGGACACCTGTACGGCACGGCGGGCGGGCTCCTCCTCCAGTACCTGGTATCCCAGCCCAAGCCGACCGGCTCGGCGCACATCGGCCAGCGCAAGGAGATAGGCAGCGGCTTCGTCCTGAAGACGCTCACGGCCGCCGGAGACGACCGCCTCCTCGCCACCACGTCGGCCGGCGCGCTCTACTCCTACAAGATCAGCAGCGACGGCACTTGGGACCGCGACGACCTCAAGACCTCCGGCTGGTCCGGCTTCGACCAGGTCGTATCGCCCGGTGGGGGCCTCTACTACGGCCGGATCGAAGCCACGGGCGCCATGTACTGGTACAAGGACGCCGATCCGGCCGACGGCAGCGGCAGCGACATCGCCTACCACAACGACACCCCCGTCAACACCGGCGGCTGGACGCAGCAGCTGCTCTCCGCCCAGCCGGCGACCTTCAGCTGCACCACCACCGCGGACCCGCTCGACGGCACCGACATACCCGCCGTGAAGGCGGCCGGCCGCGACCTGATGAACAAGCACGACGGCGGCGCCTGGAACAGCACCACCCAGTGGAACTGCCTGGAGCAGCTCTGGGACCGGGAGAGCGGCTGGCGCTACTGGGCCGACAACCCGAACTCCACGGCCTACGGCATCCCCCAGGCCCTGCCCGGTTCCAAGATGGACGCCTTCGGCGATGACTGGCGCACCAACCCGGTCACCCAGATCAAGTGGGGCCTGTCCTACATCGACGGCCGGTACGACACGCCCTGCGGCGCCTGGACCCACTTCCTGAACAACAACTGGTACTGAGCGGCCCCCGAGTCACGCCCGCTCTCCCGTACTCCCTCCCCTCACCTCCCCGGCCCGACGCGCGTACGTCAGGGCTGCCCAGAATCCGGAGACACCCATGTTCTCGTCGTCCCTCAAGCGCCGCTTCGCCGCCACCCTGGCCGTCTCTGCCACCACCCTCGGCATGGTCACTTTCACCTCGGCGCCGGCTCAGGCCGCCGCGATCTGCGGCGGCAACGTGTCGATCTACGGCACCCTCCCCGACGGACGCCTCACCTACACGGCGATAGCCCCCAACACCGGCGACCGCGTCAAGACCCTGATCGGCGCGAACCTCGGCTTCACGCCCAAGGCGATGGCCACCCTCAACTTCAACACCGTCCTCGTGACGTCGACGGCCGGCGAGCTGTACCGCGTCGACATCCAGACCAACGACAGCGCCCTCGCCCTGGCCGGTGTCACCAAGATCTGGGACAGCGGCTGGACCTTCGACAAGCTGACCTACGACGGCGCCGGCCACCTCTACGGCACGGTCGCCGGTCAGCTCCACCGCTACAACGTCTCCCAGGCCAAGCCCAGCGGGCCCGCCCACATCGCCAAGCACGCGGTGATCGACACGGGCTTCGTCCTCAAGACGCTCGCCGCCGCGGGCGACGACGTCCTCATCGCCAGTACGGCCGACGGCCGGCTGCTCTCCTACCAGATCAACGGCGTCGGGGACTGGGAGAGCTCGGAGCTCAAGAGCTCCGGCTGGTCGGCGGTCGACAACCTGGTCTCGCCCGGCGGCGGCCTCTACTACGGCCGCACGAACGGCGGGATGTACTGGTACCACGATGCCGACCCCACCGACGGCAAGGGCGACGACATCGCCTACCACCCCGCCGACCCGGTCGACGCGAGCGGCTGGACCCAGAGCCTGCTCTCCGCCTTCGCCAACGACTGCACCTACCAGCCGCCGGCGCCCCCACCCCCACCCCCTCCACCAAGGGCGGGCAGATCGCCCGCAGCGAGATCATGAGCCGTGCCGTGAACTGGCTGAACCGCGACATCCCCTACAACCAGGGCGCCTACGCGTCCGACCCGGACGGCGACCACACCTACCGCACCGACTGCTCGGGCTTCGTCTCCATGGCCTGGCACGCCAGTACCAGCTACACGACCCAGAGCCTGCCAGGCATCGCCGCAACCATCTCCAAGTCCGACCTCCAGCCCGGCGACGCGCTGAACACCCTGGACGGGCACGTGGTGCTCTTCGAGAGGTGGGTCGACAAGGCGGCCGGGAAGTTCTCGTACATCCACGAGGCCAACACCAACGACGACATGATGCGCGGTCAGGACTACCTCAACGGCGGCAGTGACGGCCGCATCGCCGGCCACGCCGCCTCGGGCTACGTCGCCCTGCGCTACGACCAGGTCGTCAACGGATAGCCCGGCCGGACCGGACGTCCACGAGGAGGCCGGACCGCCCATCGGGCGGCCCGGCCATCTTGTCGTCAGACTTCGAACTGGCCGACCGTGATGAAGTGCCGAAGCTCCTCCGGGGTGCCGTTCAGCGCCTTCTCGGCCGCCGCGTACAGGGCCGGGCTGATGCCGGGGCGGGTCAGGATCCGCACGACGGCGACACGGTCGTCCTCCGCCTGCGCGAGCCGCAGGCCGGTCTTCAGGAAGGCGGTGCGGTCCGCCGGGGTGCCGTCGAGGGCCTTGTTCGCCTCGCGCTTGACGCCCTTTCCGGTGGCCGGGTTGGTGTGCAGGATCCGCAGGATGGCGACCTTGTTGTCGTCGTCCTGGGCCTTGGCGTAGCCGGTGGTCAGGAACGCCACGCGGTCGGCGGGGGTGCCGTCCAGGGCCTTGTTGGCCTCGCGGGTCACGCTCTTGCCCGGCTTGCCGAACAGGATCCGGAGGATGGTGACCTTGTTGTCGTCGTCCTGGGCCTTGGCGTAGCCGGTGGTCAGGAACGCCACGCGGTCCTCGGGGGTGCCGCTGAGGGCGGCGTTGGCCTCGCGGATCACGGACTTGCCGCTCGCCGGGTCCGCCAGGATCTTGGCGATGGCGGCGGCGTTCTCCGTGTCGGAACCCAGCGCCGCGCCGGCCGGCGCGGTGACCGACGCCTTGACCGGCGCGGCGGCGGCCGAGCCGGCCGCGAGGGCCGGGGTGGCGAGCAGCAGGGCCGGAGCGAGGGCGCCGGCGGTCAGGGCGAGCGCGGTACGGGTGAGCTTCATGGTGGTTTCCCCCACAGATCAAGGAACTTGGTCAAGAACCTTTGGCCTGAGGATCGTTACAGGGGGGTTTGGGGCTGTCCAATGATGAAAGATCCCCTAGAAGCCCGCGGAACGGCCAAGCGGAACGGCTAGCAGGGGTGTTCCGCACCCGGCTTGGTGCCGATCATCTCGGCGATCCGTTCCGGGGCCACCGCCCGGGAGTAGAGCCAGCCCTGGCCCGTGTCGCAGCCCACGCGCCGCAGCCGTGCCGCCTGTCCGGCGGTCTCCACGCATTCCGCGGTCACCGTCAGGCCGAGCCGGTGCGCGAGCTGGACCAGGGCCTCGACGATCGTCTCGTCGGCCGGGTTCGGGTGCGTGCCCTCCTCGTAGCGGAATCCGCGCACGAAGGAACCGTCCAGTTTCAGAACTGATACAGGAAGTCTGCTGAGGTAGGCGAGGTTCGAGTAGCCGGTGCCGAAATCGTCGATCGCGATCCGCACGCCCATGTCGCTGAGCGCCTGAAGGGCCTGGAGGGGGCGCCCGGCCGAGCCCATCACCGCGGACTCGGTCAGTTCCAGCTGCAGCAGCTGTGGGGCGAGGCCCGTCTCGGCCAGGATCTCCGCGACGTCGCCGACCAGATCCGAGTCCCAGACCTGCCGGACGGCGACGTTCACCGACACGAAGACGGGGGAGTCGCTGGGCTGTTCGATCTGCCAGCGGCGGGCCTGCCGGCAGGCGGTCCGCAGGACCCACTGGCCCAACTGGACGATGGACCCGTCCTCTTCGGCGATTCCGATGAACCGATTCGGCGTGAGCGTGCCGAACTGCGGGTGGTTCCAGCGCACCAGGGCCTCGACCCCGCGCACCGCGCCGCTCTCCAGGTCCACCAGGGGCTGGTACTCCAGCTCGAACTCCCCCCGTTCCACGGCCGGCCGGAGCGTGGAGGAGAGTGCCTGGCGGGTCATCCGGTGCGCGTTGCGCTCCGGGTCGAACAGCGTCCAGCGGGCCTTGCCGTCCGCCTTGGCCCAGTACAGGGTCGTGTCGGCGGCCTGCATCAGGCCGGTCGCCGAGGTGCCGTCCGCCGCCCGCTCCACGACCCCGATCGAGGCGGAGACGGACAGCCGCTGCCCGGCCAGGTCGAAAGGTTCCTGTACGGCGGCCAGGACGCTCCGGGCCAGGTCCGCGAGCTGTTCGGTGCCGGTGGAGTCCTCGACCAGCAGGGCGAACTCGTCGCCGCCGAGGCGCGCGACCAGGTGCCCGCCCGTGCGCCCGTAGCCGGACTGGTCGGCGCACTGGGTGAGCCGGGCGGCGACGGCGGTCAGCAGCCGGTCGCCGACCCGGTGGCCGAGGGTGTCGTTGACGGCCTTGAACCCGTCGAGGTCCAGGTAGCACAGCCCGATCCGGCCGGTGCCGCCGCCGTGTTCGTACGAGGCGGCCTCCAGGGCGGAGGAGAGCCGCTCGAAGAACAGGGCGCGGTTCGGCAGGCGCGTGACCGGGTCGTGCATCTGGAGGTGGCGCAGGCGGGCCTGGAGGTCGCGGCGGTCGCTGATGTCGGCCACCGACAGCAGGACGTCCGCGGTGCCGGGGACGGGTCCGAGCGTGACCTCGGTCCAGAGCGAGTGCCCGTCGGGGTGCTTGAGGCGGCGGGTGCAGCGCAGCCGGGCCTGCCGGCCGCGGAGCACCTCCTGGTACGCGGCCCAGGTGCGGGCCTCCGCGGCCAGGTCGACCAGGTCGGCGGCGGACCGGTGGACGAGCGCGTGCGGTTCGCTCCCGAGCAGCCCGGCGAAGGCCTGGTTGGCGGCGACCACGTAGCCCTCGCGGTCGACGACGGCCATGGCGAGGTGGGCCGCGTTGAAGGCGGCCCGGTAGTCGCGCAGGTCGGAGTCGGCGCGGTACGACGACGCCGGCGCGGCCTGGGTGGCCGATGCCGACGGCACTGCCGGCACTGCCGGGTGACGCTCCGTAATGGCCGATCGGAAGCTGTCGGCCGCCGAACCGGTTCCTTCTGAGGTTCCGCTCACCGTTGGCTCCCGCAATGTTCGTGAGTGTCCGCGCAGGAAAGTGTGCCGATCATAGAGGCTGCCGGGAGGCTCTATCCAGCGGCGCCACCGGTTGAGACGGTTCAGTTCGGCGTGATGACGGATCGGCGGCGAAAGTCCGGGCGATCGTTTCTGCGCGGCTCTGAGCGTGCGGGGGCCCCTGCTGATCTCAGGTGATCGGTCGTGACGTTCTGTAGGCAGAGGCGTGAAGTTCGAGGGTCACCGACTTGCCGTATCACTCACTCGTGTGGGGCAGTGAAACAGGGCATTAGTAAGACAATCGCCTCAAGGTGGATGAACAGGCACGAATCCACCACCGGAGGTCGATGTGGCGCGACAGCAGACACCCGGGGGAGTGGAACGCTCCCGCATCCGAAGTACCGCCGCGGCGCTCACCTCCCTGACGGCGCTCGCCGCCATGTCGCTCGTCGCCGGCCCCGCGGTGGCCGACCCGGGATCCGCGCCCTGCGCGCTGACCCGCACCTCGGCGCACCACTCCCTCGGCCTGGACACCTGGAACGGCGCCTACCCCAAACCCGAGCGCACGCTCAACGCCGTCATGGTCTTCCTCTCCTTCCCCGACCACCGCAGCGCCCTGAAGGCCGAAGAGATCGTCGGCGACTACTTCCCCGCCACCAGCGACTTCTTCGAGCAGGCCTCGTACGGGCGGTTCCGGCTGGTCCCGCACCCGCAGAAGCGGTGGATCCAGATGCCCAAGCCGTCCACCGCGTACGGGATAAAGCGGGACTGGGCCGCCGGTGACCGGGCTGCCTACCTGCGGGACGCGGTCACCACCGCGGACGCCCAGGTGGACTTCCGCAAGTACGACGTCGTCTACTTCGTCGCCGACCCGGACGCGCCCGGCGTGGACTCCGACGCCACGAAGGTCGTCAACTTCGAGAACCCGATCGTCGCGGACGGCACGGAACTGCGGCGGATCGTCACCGTCTTCGAGCGCCATCCGCCGGACCGGAACGTGCTGGCCCACGAGACCGGGCACGTCTTCGACCTGCCCGACCTCTACCACCGGCCCACGGACGGCAAGGGCGACTGGGACACGTACGTCGGGGACTGGGACGTCATGGGCAGCCAGTTCGGCATGGCCCCGGACCTCTTCGCCTGGCACAAGTGGAAGCTGGGCTGGCTGGACGCCTCCCAGGTCGACTGCGTGCAGTCGGGCTCCTCGCTGCACACCCTGCAGCCGCTGGCCCAGGCCCCGCCGAGCGGCGGAACGGGCGGCACCCGGCTCGCGGTGATCCGTACGGGCCGCGGCAGCGCGATCGCCGTCGAGGCGCGGGGCTCCGCCGGCAACGACGGGGACACCTGCACGGAGGGCGTCCTGGTCTACCGGGTGCGCAACGAGGCCTCGTCGGGCGGCGGCCCGATCGAGGTGCTGGACGCGCACCCGTCGACGGAGGCGTGCTGGGACCGCTCGGTGTACCCGCCGCTGGCGGACGCGCCGCTGGAGGTGGGCGAGACGTACACCGTGCCGGGGGAGCGGATCACCATCGAGGTGGCGGACCGCACCCGGTCCGGCGCGTACACGGTGAAGATCACGACGTGACCGCCGGGCGCGCCGCGGGGCGGACCGCGGCGCGCCCGGCCGGACAACGAAGAAGGCCCCCACTCGCGTGGGGGCCTTCTTTCGTCTGTGCGCCGCCAGGGACTCGAACCCCGGACCCGCTGATTAAGAGTCAGCTGCTCTAACCAACTGAGCTAGCGGCGCTTGCTGACGAGGAAGACATTAGCAGGAGGATCGGCGGAACGAAAAATCGATATCCCCAGGTCCGGTCGGTGCGGGGCTCCGGGCCGCCCGTACGAAGGCCCAGAGCAGGGCCTCAGGCCCGGGAAGCCAGGGCTCACGCGCGTCGGGGGCCACGAGCCACCGGGACTGCCCGGGCGTGGCGGCCAGCGGCGGCACGGTGACGGCGTCGCCGCGGCCGTGGCACAGCGGCGCCGGGGCGGTGCGGGAGCCTCCCCACTCCTCCCACGCCAGCAGGGCGGGCAGCCGGTGCGCGGTGCCGGGGGCGGCGAAGAGCAGCATCCGGCCGCGGTGCACGGCGACCGGCCCGGACCCGGGACCTTCGGCCCAGAGCAGGTCGAGGATGCGGCGCCCGAGGACGAGCGGGACGTTGACGACGTCGAAGGGATCGCCGCAGGGCAGCGTGGCGGGCAGCCCCGGCCGCGCCTCCCACACCGCGAGGGTGCGCCGGGGGTGGGCGGCCGCGGAGGTGAGCCAGGCGGCGCCCTGGGGGGTGACGTGGGTGGCGGGTGCGGTGCGGGTGTGCTCGCCGCGCGCGTGGAGGGCGGTGCAGCCGGGAGCCTTCGTCAGCGTCGTCATATGCCACTGTCTACCCGCCGTAGCGAACCAGTATCCGCGAGTTACCGAAATCGGGGACGGCGGGGCTCCCGCCGGAGTATGGTGCGCTCCTCGTACGCCGGGAGGGGCCGGATTTCCGGCCCCTCCCGGCGTTCACGGGGTACCCGCGCCGCGCTGGAGGGTCTCGCCGAATTCGATCATCTTGCGGGCGTAGTCCTCGGTCCATTCCGCCTGCTCGGCGATCAGGGCCGGTGAGAGCCGGTCGAACCGGCGGGGATCCGCCAGCTGGGCCGCCGCCAGGGCCTGGAACTCCACCGCCCGCTCCTGCGCGGCCCGGAAGGCCAGCGTCAGCTCGGTCGCACGGGCCAGCAGCTCCCGCGGGTCCTCGATCGACTCCAGGTCGAAGAAGTGCTCCGGGTCCGCCACGGACTCGGAGGGCTCGAAGAGCAGAGGCGCCGGCCGCAGCCGCCGCTCGGTCCGCTCGGGCTCTGCCATGCGTGTCCTCCTGCTGCGCGTGCGAAGTGATTCCGGGCCACCGTCCATTGTCCAACGGCACGCAAGACCCCTGCGCGATGGGCTGGAACACCCGTACGGCCGATGGGATGCACGAGCAGATCGACAGGCTCAGTGACGAGGGAGTCGCACGGGCGATCGGCCGGCGCCGGCATCTGCACCGCAATCCCGGGCTTCCCCACCGCGAGGCGGGCACCGCCCGGCTCGTCGCCGGGTGGTGGAGGCGGGCGGCACCCTCGGCTACGACGACGTCTCGGAGCCGGTCTCCCGCTTCGGCGGGCTCTACGCGATGCCCGGCGTCCAGGACACCGCCCTGGACCCGGCGACCGGCGAGCCCGTCGCGGTGCCGGGCGGGCGGGGGCTGGTGGGCCCACCAGCCCGCCTTCCACGCCGACGACGACACGCTGCTCACCGGCGTACGGCTGCACGCGCACGCCGCGTACGACCACCTGGTGGGGAGTCAGCTCACACCGTGACGGCCTCGGCGGCGCGCCGCGCCGCCAGTTCGGCCACGTCGTCCAGGACCCCGGCGAGCTCGCCCGCGAGCGTTTCCGGGGCCTGGAAGCCCTCGGGGCCGAGCAGCTTGGGGATGCCCGGGATCGCGACGGAGCGCTCGGCGGGCAGCATGCCGAGGCGGGTGAGGACCGGCAGCAGCATCTCGGCGGCCGGGGCGCCGCCGGTCGGGCCGGCGCTGTAGCTGACGATGCCGACCGGCTTGCCCTTCCACTCGTTGTAGAGGAAGTCGATGGCGTTCTTGAAGGGGGCGGTGAAGCCGCCGTTGTACATCGGCAGGACGAAGAGGAAGGCGTCGGCCGAGTCGACCAGGGCGCTCCAGTCGCGGGTGTGCTGGTGCGCGTAGTTGCCGGTGGAGGCGTATTCGGGCTCGTCGAGGAAGGGCAGGGCGATCTCGGCGAGGTCGACGGGGGTGACGTCGAAGCCGCCCCGCTCGCGGGCCTGCTCGGTGACCCAGCGGGCGAGGGGGCGGCCGGCGGAGGTGGGGCGGGTGGCGGCGGAGATGACGTGCAGGCGGGTCATGGTGAGTACTTCCGGTTCGATGCGGTTGTTGATGTGTCACCTAATGAAACCCGGGATCTGAATGACGTGTCAACCAGATAAGTGATGTGTCACCGACCTGGCTAGAGTGGCGGACATGACCCCCGCACCGGAGCCCGGGCCCCGCTGGCTCACCGAGGCCGAACAGGACGCCTGGTACGCGTGGCGGCGGATGTTCCCGCTGGTCAACGCCGAGATCGCGCGCGACCTCACGCAGGACAGCGGACTGTCCGAGGCCGACTACGACGTCCTGTCGGTACTCGGCTCCACGAACGGCCACCGTATGCGCATCAGCGCCCTGGCCGAGCTGATGCGCTGGTCCCGCAGCCGGCTGTCCCATCAGCTCACCCGCATGGAGCAGCGCGGCGCCGTCCGCCGCGAGGAGGTGGCCACCGACGGCCGGGGGGCGGAGGTGGTCCTCACCGACGCCGGCGTCACCATGATCACGGAGGCGGCCCCGCTCCACGTGGAGTCCGTCCGCCGCCACCTGATCGACGCGCTGACGCCGGAGCAGCTGCGCACGCTGGCCGAGGTCGGCGAGGTGCTCCGCGAACGGCTGGGCGCCCGGCGGAAGGCGTGACCGTCCGGAGACTGGGCCGATGTTCACGGCATCCGCGACCCGGGGCGGCGCCTCGGGTCGCGGCCTCGACCGGATGGGGCAGCGCTGTCCGGGTGCAGTGGAAGAGCCCCGTCACGTCGACCCGGGTCATCGGTGAGGTGCGACCCCTGCTCGCCGGGCGAGGATGCACCATCAGCCCTGGAGTGCGGCTACGGACCCTGGACGAATGTGCGCGATCCTTCGACCGGAAGTCGCCGGCGATCCATGCGGGGTGCGGTATCAGTGCGGCGCGCTGAGGTAACGCTCCAAGCCCACTACTTCGATTCTTTCGAAGACGATGGGACTGATTGCTGCGGAGATTGCACCACCGATTGCCCCGAGAACAGCCACGGTCGACTCATCCATGCCCGGAATGTCGCGGAGACCTGCGTATGCGCCGAGAACTGCGCCAACCATCACCTGTGGTCGGGGGTCGCCTTGCTCGACGATGTCCGCGAGCGCCACCGCGAGGGCGCTGGCGCCGGCCCGCTGCTTGATCTTGGTTGACTGCTCCGTGACATCGGCACCCTCGAAGGCGAGGCGACCGAGCTCACGCAGGTCCTTTACCTCCTCCTGGGTAAGGCCGACAGTGGTCAGCCGCAGGAGGTGATAGTGAAGCCTCTGTTGTTGGACGTCGCTGTGGATGAAGCTGCGCACGAAGCCGAATTGTGCACCGGCCTCACGGGAAACGTCCTCGGAAATGGTCATGGACGTTCGCCACCCTTTCGTCAATTGCTCAGGAGCGCCGGGTCGTATCGGCGCTGTCTTGCGCACTGCTGGACGGGATACGGAAGCCGGCGCCGTCGGCCGAGGGGCTGACGGCCAAGCAGGGGGTGTTTCCGGGACACCGTGAGCCGCGGGTGTCGCCTCAGGCGGTGATGCGGTCCAGGGCGGCGTCGCCCGACTCGCCCTTGTATGACAGCAGGTACGACACATCGCTCACCTGGACGGGGGCGAACGAGGTCCACCCCGGCGTCCACTCCTGACGCCGGGTTTCCGTGAGTTTCATGCCAGGAGAGTCTCACTTTGAGTGCATTCGGGATCAAGCGACCGAATGGGCGGATCTCCGAACCCACCCTCCCAGCCGGGCGGACCGGCACGGCCAGGGTCCGTCGCCGAACTCCAGGGCGACGCAACCGGCGACCGCTGGGAGGCACCACGGCCCGGGCGCTCAGTCCCGGCTACGCCGCGGATGCTCCTGGACGAAGTGACCGGGCCCTGAGGGCCTTCCCTAAGGCCGCCACGGGACGCGGTGCTCGGCCAGATGGGCGAGGACCGAGTGGTTCGCTTCCCAACCATCTGGGAATTTGACCGTTACGCCCAGTTGGACCGGTTCTGTTGAGGGATGGTCGTCCAGCAGCTCCGCTATGCCCGCCCGGGCCACCACCACGCACGCGTGCCGGTGCCGGGAGGCCAGCACGCACAGGCGGCCCGTCTCCAGGTGGAAGGCCGTCGCGTCCGGACGGCCCGACAGCGGGTGGAGCACCACCGTGAGGTCGTACTCGCGGCCCTGGAGCCGGTTCGCCGTGTCCACCGTGACCCCCGTGACCCCGAGCGAGGCCAGCGCCGCGCGGACCGCGGCCGCCTGGTCGCGGTGCGCCGTGCCCACCGCGATCCGGTCCGCCGTCAGCGGCGCCGGATCGGGAGACTGCTCGTCCGAGGTCACCGCCCCGCGGTCCAGGGCCCGGCGGACCACCAGGGCCACCGCCCGCACCGCCTCCGGGTCCGTGCGCGGGGTGTGCCGCGCCGGCAGCTCCAGCAGGCCCCAGCCCGCCTCGGCCGCCTCGTCCAGCACCCGGTCCGGGCCCGACCCGTCCGAGGGCACCCCGTACGACAGCCGCCGCTCGCCCGGGCCCGTACCGCTGCGGAACTGCGTGTACGGGTAGAAGGCGCGGGAGACCAGCGGCGCCGCCGTCGCCGGGAGCCGCCAGGACACCGGCAGCCGGTGCTGCGGCAGTTGCGGGTTGTGCGCGAGCAGGGTGCTCACCGCCGAGGCGGAGGGGTCGTAGGACAGGCCCGCCCACTGTTCCGCGCCGACCACGCTGAACGGGTCCAACTGCCCCGGATCGCCCACGAACAGCGCCCGCTCGAACAGCCCGGCCACGGCCAGCAGCGCGTCCGAGCGCATCTGGTACGCCTCGTCGACGATGGCGTGCTGCCAGGGCTCCACGTCCTTGACGAAGGCCCACTTGGCCGCCGTGGAGATGGTGATCGGCAGCTCCGCCAGGTCCTTAGGCTTGGCCGACAGGGTCACCGAGGGCAGCTCGCGCAGCGCCGGGTCGTAGGCGTCCCCGTCACTGCTGTGCAGCCGGCCCACCTTCAGCTCCGGGTCCTTGTCGGCGAGACGCAGCACCAGGTCGTCGACCTGCGCGTTGGTCTGCGCCACCACCATCAGGCGGCGTCCGGCAGCGGCCAGCTCCCGGGCCGCGCGGACCACGAGCGTGGACTTGCCGGCTCCGGGCGGGGAGTCGACGACCACGCCCCGCTCGGTCCCGTGCAGGGTGTCGGCCAGGATCGCGGCGGTCGCCCGGGCGGCCGCCGCGCCCGGGTCGAAGGGGGCGGTCGTGGTCACAGCAGGTCCTCGTCGGTCACGGAGTCGGGCAGGGGAAGGGCGCCCGCCGATCCCGGCGGGCCACCGTGCGTCCACGGGGTCTGCTCGGGCTCCGGGAGTTTCGGGCCGCCGCGCGCGTCGTGCTCGAAGAGCGTCCAGCAGAGCTGATCGCCCTTCTCCGGGACCGTCCCCGGCTCGGGGTCCCGGCCGCGGCCCATCTTGTCCAGGAGACGCAGCACCAGCCGCCCGTCCTCCTCGAAGCGGACGAACTGCGCGCTCTGCGGGCGCCCGTCCAGCGAGCGGAACACCTTCCCGCCGCCCTCATCGGCGAGCTGCGGCCGGTCCTCCGTCACCACGGTCACCAGCGGGCGCGGACTCGGCCGCTTCGACTCCGTCCACTCCATCACCACCTCGGTGACCTCACCGGCGAAGGCCTCGCCCGTCAGCCGACGGCCCGCCATCACCAGGGGGTCGTCCAAGGCCTCCTGGGCGTCGAGCCGCACCTGTTCGGTCTCCCGCGTGGCCAGCTTCTGGGCCGCCGTCACCGCGTCGTCGCGGCGCGGCTGCGGCGGCTCGCCCGCCCGTACGCGGTCCCGGTGGCCGGTGTAGGACCAGCGGTCGCGCGTCCAGCGTTCCTCCGCGCGCTCGCCCGGCGGCAGGGCGCGCAGCAGGTCGATCGCCTCCCAGGTCTTCCACCAGGTGCCCGACAGCTGGGATTCGACCAGCCGGTGCACCTCCTGCTCGGCCGCCCGGACAGGGCGGTCGTCGTCGCCGGGGCCGGCCGCGAGGGCCGTGCGCGCGGCGTCGTAGCGGGCGATGGAGGGAGCCAGCAGCTTGTTGTCGAAAGCCGGGTCGGTGGCCGGACCGGCGGGCGGGCACAGCAGCTGGCCGTCCTTGTCACGGCCCAGCTCGGCCCGGTGGGCCTCCTCGGCGCCCGACCGGCCCGCGGGCGGATCGATCCAGCCCAGGAGCGCGCCCAGGTGCTGGTCCTCCAGATTGCTCTGGCCGGTGGCCCAGTGCCGGGACAGCAGGTCGGTGGCCGACAGCAGCATCGAGGAGCCGGGCACCCGCGCGCGCTCGGCGAGGTGGGTGAACCAGCGGCCGAGCATCGGTACCTGCGAGGGCGCCGGATACGGATTGTCCGGGTCCTCCTCGGCGGTGCGCCGGAACCGCATCGAGCGCCCCAGCAGCCGTACGTACTCGATGCCCGCCCGGCTCGGCACGATCAGCTGCGGCGCGTCCACGCACAGCTCGGTCTCGACCTTGACCCGCTTGCCCGTCTCCGGGTCGGTCTCGCTGCGTTCGGCCGGCTCCACGACGTCCGCGTACGCGTCGATGTGGGCTAGCGCCTGCACGGCGAGGTCCGCGAGGAAGGCCCAGCGCCGGTCGCGGTCGCGCGGCTGGGGTATCACGAACACCCGCGGCTCGTGGCGGTCGGTGCCGACCATGGCGCCGAGCGGGGCGCCCGCCTCACCGGCCGTGGTCAGCGGCACGAAGACCATCGGGCGCTCGCTCAGGTGGCGGTGCCGCACGGTCGCGAGCGGCTGGGCGCGGCCCGCGCGTACGGCCTCCAGCCGGGCCAGGGTGCTCAGCAGGGGCATGCGGGGGTCTCCGGGACGTGGTGCGGCGGACGGGCGGCGGCCAGTTCCAGGGCCTCGGCGCGCAGCCGGGCGGCGCGGTGCAGCGCGGCGGCGGTCGGATCCTCGGCGCAGCCGGCCCCGGCGGCCGCCGCGAGGGCGGCCTCGACCGTGGTCAGCGCGCCCAGCTCACCCCGTACCGACCGGCCCAGCGCGGTGACCTGGTCGGCGGCGCGGGCCCGGTCACGGCAGTGGAAGGCGAGCTCGCAGGCGGCCAGGCACTCGGGGGCGTAGGCGGCGTCGACCGCCGACACCGCCAGGGCGAGCTCCTCGGCGGTCCGCGTCGCCGGGTCGAAGCTGAGGCCCTCGGGCAGGGCGGCGGCCAGCTCCTCGACGCGGGTCAGCCGGTCCAGCTGGCGGCGGGTCACGGAGCGCTCGCGGCGGATGTCGACGGGGGAGGCGGTGGGCAGGTTGGAGAAGTCCTTGGGGCAGACCAGCAGCACGGTGTGCCCGACCTCGGCGCCGGGCAGTTTCGCGGCGGTCTTCTCCAGGGCCAGGACGTAGACGGCGGCCTGCCGGGCGGCGGCGCCCACCTTCGCGGCGTCGGCGGCGCCGTCGATCATCGGGAACGACTTGATCTCCACGACCGTCCAGCGGCCGTCGGGGTGGACGACGACGGCGTCGGGCTCCAGGTAGGCGGGGGAGCCGGCCACCTCCAGCGCGAGCATCGGGTGGTCCAGCAGTGTCCAGGCCCCGCTGTCCAGGCCGGCGGCGGTCGCCTCGCGCAGGGCGAGCGCGGTCCGGGCGGCGCGGCCCTCGGGACCGGCGGCGGTCAGGTCGGGGACGCGGGCCCCGGCCCCGGGGGACCCGGGGGGCTCGGCGGCGGGCGCGAGGTGCGCGTGCACCAGCCGCAGCAGCTCGGCCCCGCCGTCGCCCTTGACCTTGGCCTCGAAGGAGTTCCCGCGGACTATGGCGAACTGCGACTGCCCGAAGGAGGCGGGGGAGCCGAGCGCCGAGGCGAGGGCGGTCTTGTCCACACCGGCGCCGTCGAGCAGGGCGCGTCTGCCGCAGCCGGGATTGGCGGCGAGGGCCGCCAGTGCCCGGGCGTCGAGCGGACGGGGCGGCACGGCGGGGCCGCGCAGACCGGCGAGCCGCTGCCGCAGAGTCGTCGGCTGCGCGGGGCTGCTGGGCGGGTAGGAGCTCACCCGCGGAAGTGTCCCATCCGCCACTGACAATCGTGGACCTAGTGCGGAAACCGGCCGTGGGAGCGGGTGATGGATGATGGACGGACCTCGAACGAACCGGGAGAATTCACATGGCCCCCCGCATCCTGCTGGCCCGCCACGGCCAGACGGCGTGGTCCCAGCTCGGCAAGCACACCGGACGCACGGACGTGCCGATGCTGGAGGAGGGCAAGCTGGGCGCGAAGCTGCTCGGCGAGCGGCTGGCCCGTGACCCGTGGCGGGGGCTGCCGGGCGTGGAGGTCCGCACCAGCCCGCTGGTGCGCGCGAGCGAGAGCTGCGACCTGGCGGGCTTCGGCGCCCGGGCCGAGCCGTGGGACGCGCTGATGGAGTGGGACTACGGCGACTACGAGGGCATGACCCCGGCCGAGATCCAGGCCGTCCGGCCGGGCTGGCTGATCTGGCGCGACGGGGTCCCGGGCGGTGAGTCCGTGGCGGACGTCGCGGCCCGCGCGGACGAGGTGGTCGCCTGGGCCCGCTCGGCGGAGCGCGACGTCCTGGTCTTCGCGCACGGCCACATCCTGCGGACGCTGGCCGCGCGCTGGCTGGGCTTCGAAGCCTCCTTCGGAGCCCGCATCCGGCTGGAGCCGACCTCCCTCTCGGTCCTGGGCTGGGCCTACGGAGCGCCGGCGCTGGAACGCTGGAACGACACGGGTCACCTCGCGTAGCGGCGCGGGCCCTGCCGGCTGCCCTGCGGGCGGCTCGGCGGTATGCGGCTCGGGCCGTCTGCCGGGTGCTGCCCGGACCCGCGCCTCAAGCGCCGGCGGGGCTGAAGGTGCGGGTCCGTGCCTCGGTGGGTGGCGGGTTTGTCGGCAAGGCGTCGGGGTGGGGTGCCGTGGCGGGGTGTCTCCTCGGCTCGGCGCGTGCGGGTTTGTCTCGGCTGTGCGCGGTGGTTGCGCGCTCGTCCTGCGGGGACACCCCGCCCCGTCCCCCCGCCCCTCGGGCCGTCTCTGTCGGAGCCCTGCCGTGGGGCGGGGACACGCAGGAGGGTCCCCGCAGGACGAGGCGCGACCGCGGCCGTCTGGCCGTGACAAGCCCGCGCGCGCCGAGCCGAGGAGACCCTCGTGCGGGGTACCGACCCACACCACCAAGCCCCGCCGGCGATTGAGGCGCCCCACCCGGGCAGGGGAGCCGCCGTCGAGCCTCGTCAAACGGCCGCGTGGCGGGTCAGGAAGGACCCGACCCTGGGGCTGCGCTGGTGGGGGACGAGGGTGCCGGCCGTTTCCGAGAGCATCGACCGGACCCGCGTCGACTGGACCTCCGCCAGGAGGTCCAGCACGCGGCCCCCCGCCCACGCGGCCTCGTCCGGGGCACCCGCGCGGGCCAGGTCGCCGGCCAGTTCGGCGGTGTAGAGGGCCACGTTCCGGGCGAAGTGCGGGTCCTGGAGGTCGGCGGCGCGCCGCGCGTGCCGGGCCGCGCGGGCGTGCTCGCCGAGGGCCGACCAGCAGCGCGCCTTCAGGAACTCCAGCTCCGCCTGCCCGAAGAACGACATCCACTCGGGGTCGGCGTCCGACTCGCCGCGGGAGAACTCCGTGTGCGCCCGGGTCAGCGCCTCCTCGCAGGCCTTGCGGTCGGCCAGCCCCGCCCAGCCGCCCGCCTCCCGCAGTGCGAGCAGGGACAGCAGCCGCGGGGAACCGAGGGAGCGGGCGGCGCGGCGGCCCGCCTGGGCGGCCCGTACCGCCTCGCGGGAGCGGCCGCAATCCCGGGCCAGGAAGGCCATGTTGCTGAAGGCGTGCGCCTCCAGGCCCGCGTCCCGCGCGACCCGGGCCGTCGCCAGGGCCTCCGCGTAGTGCGAGCGGGCGTCGTCGAAGCGGCCCGAGTCGTGGGCCAGCCAGCCGACGGAGACGGCCAGTTCACCGGCGCCCGAGTGCAGCCGGTCCTCGGTGGACTGCCGGGTGGCTCCCGCGTCGAGCAGCGCGTAGGCGGTGCGCAGGGGTTCGGCGGCCCGCCGGTACAGGGCGTCGGCGCCGTGCCGGTCGTCCAGCAGGCGGATCTGGCGTACCGCGTCCTCGACGGCGGCGGCCTCGGACTCGCCGGCGCGGGAGGGGAGCCGGCGGGTGTCGCCGAGCAGGGTGAGGCTGAGCGTCGCGGCCGCCACGGTCGCGGAGCCGCCCGCCATGAACGCGCGACGCAGCACGTCGCTCTCCTTGGCACTGGAAGGGGAACGGTGGAAGGGGACGGAGAGGGGATCGCGCTGGGCCGAGCGCCCACGGACGCTCTCGCGGGGGGAGAAGCCCAGATCGGCCAGGGCGCGGCCGGGGAACATGTGGAGGAAGACCCGCTCGTAGGCGTAGTTGGGGCAGCGGATCTCGCCGGACTCGACCCGGCCGATGTAGCGCGCGTCGCAGGAAACCGTTTCTCCGATCTCCTTCGCGGCTCGGCGTACCAGGGCCGCGAACTCGGCCGGGGAGTGCTGCCCGCGCAGCCGCCGGAACGTGGAGTTGGGTGAGTGGGGGGACGCCGCCATGGACGTGACCTCTCTGGCAAGGAACGCAGCACCGGTGCTGTGACTGGGGGTCCGGCGCGCATGAACGTACCGCCAGCGAGGGGGTGTTCATGCGATGTTTAGCTACAAAACGGATATCTCACCCGCGATCCGCCATGAACTGCCATCCTTTGCGGCGTCTTGCCACCGCACCCGTTGACGTTCCCGTGCGTTGAACCCATGCGGATACGGATCGAGGAGGGGTTCCCTTGTTGGAGGGCGGCATGGAGAGCACTGGAACGAATACCGCGTCCGAGCCCGGCGCGGCCCCGGACCTGGACCTGGTGACCGTTCCCACCCGGCAGGGGCTGGAGGCGGTGGACATCATCCGCCGCGCCGCCAGCCAGGCCGGCGGGGTCGGGCCCGTCCTGCACGACGGATCCGGCGACACCCTCGGCTTCCTCGTGCCGTCCGGCACGGCCGACGCGTGGGACCTGCCGGGCAGCGCGTGTACGCAGACCAACGGGCGCGGCATGCGCTTCGGCGACGCCGCCTCGCCCGCCGCGGGCGCCACCGGCTGGCTGCTCCCGCCGGAGGCCGTCGGGCCGGTCACCGATCCGGAGGTGCTGCGGGCGGCGCTCGGCGAGGCGGCCCGGCTGATCGAGGCCGCGGACAACTGCCGCTGACCCGTCACCCCGCTGACCGGTGACAATGGGGTGGTGGCAGGCAAGGACAGGAACAAGGGCAAGCAGCGCGGACGCGGCAGCGCCGAGGCGGTCGTCGGTCAGGTGGACGGCGGCCGGGCGGAGCTGGAGCCGGACCGGGAGCGGGCCGGCGCCTGGACCCTGCTGATCGACGGGGCCCCGCAGTCGCACGTGGACCTGAACGATCCCGGGTACCTGGACTTCGCGTACCAGCGGCGGATCGGCCACCTGATCGACCTCGTCGCGCCCGCCCGGCAGCCCCTGAACGTGGTGCACCTGGGCGGCGGCGCCTTCACCCTCGCCCGCTACACCGCCGCCTCCCGCCCCCGCTCCACCCAGCAGGTCGTGGAGATCGACGCCGCCCTGGTGGCCTTCGTACGGGAGCACCTGCCGCTGGACCCCCAGGCGCGGGTGCGGGTCCGGGCGGTGGACGCGCGGGCGGGCCTGGCCAAGGTCCCGGACGGCTGGGCGGACCTGGTGATCGCGGACGTGTTCAGCGGGGCGCGTACCCCGGCGCACCTGACGAGCACCGAGTTCCTGGACGACGTACGCCGTGCCCTCGCGCCCACCGGGTGGTACGTGGCCAATCTGGCGGACGGTCCGCCGCTGACCCATCTGCGGAGCCAGATCGCGACGGCCGCGTCCCGGTTCACGGAGCTGGCGCTGGCCGCCGATCCGGTGGTGTGGCGGGGGAAACGGTTCGGCAACGCCGTCCTGGTGGCGGCCGACCGCGAGCTGCCCGTCGCGGAATTCACCCGCCGGGTCGCGAGCGACCCGCACCCGGGCCGGGTCGAGCACGGCCGCGCCCTGGCCGACTTCGCGGGCGGCGCGGCCCCGGTCGCGGACGCCTCCGCGGTGGCCTCGCCGCAACCGCCGCCCTCCGTCTTCCGCTAGACCGTCTCTTTCGCGACCGGCACCGGGCCCGGACCGGGGGCCGCGGGGTGGCCGCCACCGGAGCCGTGGTGTTCGGCGAGCAGCCGCTTGCGATGGCGGCTGCGGCGGACGGCGGACGGCGGACGGCGGACGGCGGTGACGAGGGCGAGGACCTCCTGGATGGTGCGCGCGGTCGGACCCCGCTTGATGAGACGGCCGTTCGGTGTCCGTCTCGGCACCAGCGCCTCCGCCCAGTAGGCCGGCGCCAGGCGGCCGAGGCCGGCGACCGGGTGGCCGGCGAGTTGCTCCCACGTCACGGAGTCGAGGCCCGCCGAGGCGGCGGCCACGGCGTACAACACGCGCTCGGTGATCCCTCGCGGAGAGGGGAGCCGTACGGTGTGGGCCGGGATCCGAAGGGGTCCCGGCCGTTCCCGACCGGGCCGGGGCGGTCTCGGCGGCCGCCTCAGGGGTCGACGATCTCGACCATCGGCGGGTGGTCGTGCCAGGTGCAGAAGACCGACACCTCGCGGCCGTCCTTGGTGAAGGTGACCCGGATCCAGAAGTCCTGCTTCCACACCTGCATCCGCCAGTCGGCCGCCGGGGTCGCCGAGACCAGCTCCGCGGAGGACGCGCCCAGGGAGAAGACGACCCGGCCGCCGGACACGGGATAGGCCTGCACCTTGCCCGCGTCCTGGCCCTCCGTCCGCTGGTACGGGCCGGGGGTGGCCGACGGCTGCGGGGACTTCTCCGGGGAGGCCCCGGCGGTCGGCGACGCTTCCGGGGCGGGCGACTCCGAGGGCGACGGGGACGCGGACTCCGAGGGGGACGGGGACGGCTGCGCGCTGTGCGTCGACGAGGACAGCGGATGGCCGGTCAGGGGTACCGCGAGCGGCGGATCGTAGGCCGTTCCCGACATGACGGTGTGCACGCCCCACCACGACAGCGTCACCGCCGCGCCGGTCGCCAGCATCCAGGCCATGGCATGAAGAAGTCCTCGTCGCATCAAGGCACATACTGCACCACCCGCCACAAGAGTGGCCCGACACCCCGCTGAGTCGCCCGGATGGACTACGGTGCGGGCCATGGCAAGTGTGCTCGTGGTCGAGGACGACCAGTTCGTACGTTCCGCCCTCATCCGGCACCTGACCGAGGCCTCGCACACCGTGCGGAGCGTCGGCACGGCCCTGGAGGCCCTGCGCGAGGTCGCGCACCACCGCTTCGACGTGGTCATCCTCGACCTCGGACTGCCCGACCTGGACGGGTCCGAGGCGCTCAAGATGCTGCGCGGCATCACCGACGTACCTGTGATCATCGCCACCGCGCGCGACGACGAGGCGGAGATCGTCCGGCTGCTCAACGACGGCGCCGACGACTACCTGACCAAACCTTTCTCCGTGGAGCACCTCTCCGCCCGGATGTCCGCCGTCCTGCGCCGCGCCCGGGCCGCCGCCGGCGCCGAACCGCCCTCGCGCGTCCTGCGCGTCGGCGGGCTCGCCATCGACCCGCTGCGCCGCCAGGCCGAGCTGGACGGGGCCGTACTGGACCTCACCCGCCGGGAGTTCGACCTGCTGGCCTTCCTCGCCGGCCGGCCCGGGGTGGTCGTGGCCCGGCGCGAACTGCTCGCCGAGGTCTGGCAGCAGTCGTACGGGGACGACCAGACCATCGACGTCCACCTGTCCTGGCTGCGCCGCAAACTCGGCGAGACCGCCGCCCGGCCGCGCTACCTGCACACGCTGCGGGGGGTCGGGGTCAAGCTGGAGCCGCCCCGGTGAGCGCGCGATGAGATGGGCGCTCGTCAAGGTGTGCCTCGCGGTCACGGCCATGGTGGTCGTGGCCTTCGCCGTGCCGCTGGGCCTCGTCGTCCAGGAGATGGCCAGCGACCGGGCCTTCTCCAACGCCGAGCGGCAGGCCGCCAGCATCGGGCCGACGCTGTCCATCACCACCGACCCCGTGCAGCTGCGCAAGGCCGTGGAGTCCACCCAGATGGGCGCCGCCCGGCGGATGGCCGTCCACGTGCCCGCGATCGGCGACAGCCCGCCGGTGGACATCGGCCGGGGCCGGGCCGGGGAGCGCGCCGTCGCGGAGACCCGGCGGATGGGACGGGGCACGACCGCCTCGGTGGCGGGCGGCGGCTCGGCGCTGCTCCAGCCGACGGCGCTCGGTTCCGGGGACATCGCCGTGGTGGAGATCTTCGTACCGGAGAGCGAGGTCAGCAACGGCGTCGCGACCGCCTGGCTGGTGCTCGCGGGCGTCGGGCTGGCCCTGATCATCGGCTCGGTCGGGGTCGCCGACCGGCTCGGCGCCCGGCTGGTCCGGCCCGCCGAACGGCTCGCGGACGCCGCCCACCAGCTCGGTGAGGGCAGGCTCGGCGCCCGGGTGCCCGAGGACGGGCCGAAGGAACTCCGCTCGGCGGCCGCCGCGTTCAACGCGATGGCGGACCAGGTCGTCGAACTCCTCGCCAACGAGCGGGAACTGGCCGCCGACCTCTCGCACCGGCTGCGGACCCCGCTGACGGTGCTGCGGCTCAACACGGCCTCGCTCGGCGACGGTCCGGCGGCCGAACAGACCCGGGCCGCCGTGGAGCAGCTGGAGCGCGAGGTCGACACGATCATCCGTACCGCCCGGGAGCAGCGCCCGGCCACCGGCCCGGGGGCCGGGGCGGGCGCGGGCTGCGACGCCTCCGAGGTCATCCGCGACCGGATGGCCTTCTGGTCGGCGCTCGCGGAGGACGAGGGCCGCGAGGTGCGACTCGCGGGCGTGGACCGTACGGTACGGATCCCCGCGGCGCGGCCCGAACTCGCCGCCGCCCTCGACGCCATGCTCGGCAACGTCTTCCGGCACACCCCCGAGGGCACCCCCTTCGCGGTGGACGTCCACGACGCGGGCGACGCCGTCATCGTGCTGGTCTCGGACGCGGGTCCCGGCATCTCCGACCCGGACGCGGCCCTGCGCCGCGGCAACGACGGCGGCCGCGACGGCTCGACGGGCCTCGGCCTGGACATCGTTCGGCGGGTCGCGGAGTCGACCGGCGGCGACGTACGGCTTGGGCGCTCGGTGCTCGGCGGGACCGAGGTCCGGGTCTGGATCGGCCTGGACGGCCGGAGCCTCGGCGGTCCCGGCACGGGACGGACCGGGCGCGGCCGACGCGGCAACCGACGTAACCGGGGGCGCGCCTCGCAGGCGTGATGCCACCGCCTCGGTACGGTCCGCGGCATGGACACCCTGATCTTCGGCGGGCTCCTCGCCACGCTGATCGCCCTGTACCGGGGCGCGTCCCGGATGGTCGTGCTCGGCACGTGGTGGGCGGTGCTGATCGCCGTCACCCTGCTGACGGCACACCACATCACCAGCGGCCTCGCCCTGAAGCTGAGCTACTGACCGTGGCCGCGACGATGCACAGCCTCGTGCCGGACGCCCCGCCGGAGAACGGCCTGCTGAGCCGGGTCCAGTACTGGTTCGCCTGCTTCTTCGCCCTCGGCTGGTCGGCAGTCGTCTGCGCCGGTCTGTACCACCAGTTCGGCCGGGGGGACATCCCGTGCCCGCTGTGCGTCGCGCAGCGGATGTTCATGCTGCTGGCCGCCCTGGGCGCGGCGTACATCATCCGCTCGGCGCTGATCAGCGGCACCGTGACGGGTCGCGTCTACATGACGGGCTGGGGGCTGTCCCTGGTCGCGGCGATCGGGGGCTCCTTCGCGTCCTGGCGGCAGACCATGCTGCACATCCTGCCCGGGGCCAAGGGGTACGGGAGCGAGGTGCTCGGCCTGCACCTGTACGTATGGGCGTGGATCCTCTTCCAGCTGTCGGTGGTCGCCATCGGTGTCGCCCTGGCCTTCGCCCATGTGACGGCCGACCGCGCCGTCCCGGCGGTCCGTCCGGGGGCGCTGCGCACGGCGGGCATGTGCGCGCTGTGGTTCCTGGGCATGGTCATCGCCGTGAACCTGCTGGCGGTCTTCCTGGAGGAGGGCTTCCACTGGTTCCTTCCGGACGCCCCGAACCGGTACCGGTTCTTCTACGATGTCGGGATCCTGGGCTGACCGGTCCCGGGATGGGCCGGGGCGGCCCGGCCTCCGTTCGACGAATGGATCTCCGCAATGCGCTACGCAGTCCTCGGCACCGGGATCGTCGGCCGTACGGTGGCCGCCCGGCTCGACGGCCTGGGCCACCAGGTGGTCATCGGCACCCGGGATCCGGAAGCCACCCTCGGCCGCTCCGAGTACGCGCAGTGGCAGGAGGCCCACCCCACCGTCGGACTGGCCGCGTTCGCGCAGGCGGCGCGGGACGGCGAGACCCTGGTCAACGCCACCGGCGGGCAGGCCAGTATCGCCGCCCTGACGGAGGCGGACGCCGCCCACCTCGACGGCAAGGTCCTCATCGACATCGCGAACCCGCTGGACTTCTCGGGGGGCTTCCCGCCGGTCCTGGACCCGGTCAACGACGACAGCCTGGCCGAGCTGATCCAGCGCACCTTCCCGCGGCTGCGGGTGGTCAAGACGCTGAACACGATGAACTGCCAGATCATGGTGGACCCGGCGCGGGTCGCCGGCGAGCACCACGTCTTCCTCTCGGGCGAGGACGCGGACGCCAAGAAGTCCGTGCGCGAACTCCTGTACGCCTTCGGGTGGCCGGAAGCGAGTGTCCTCGACCTCGGGGGCATCGAGACGGCCCGGGGCACCGAGATGCTGCTGCCCGTCTGGCTCCGCCTGATGGGTGCGCTCGGCCACGCGGACTTCAACTTCCACATCCAGGGCGCCTGAGGCCCGCCCCGGACGGGGGCGCACATGTTGCCGTGCCTCCGACCCCGGCCGAGGGTGGGCGTGACGGAAGGAGCCAGGCATGAGAGTCATGCTCAGGGCGCACATGGACACGGCCGCCACCAACGAGGGCATCAAGACCGGCGCGCTGCCCCAGGCCATCAAGACCCTGATGGAGAAGGTGAAGCCGGAGGCGGCCTACTTCGGCCTGCACGAGGGCGTGCGCTCCTGCTGGATCGTCTTCGACCTGCAGGACAGCGCGCAGATGCCGCCGCTGATGGAGGACCTGTTCCTGCAGTTCAACGCCGAGATCGAGGTCGCTCCGGTGATGAACGCCGAGGACCTGGCGAGGGGCCTGGCGGCGATGGGAACCGCGCCCTGACCGGCTGACTGGCTGACCGGCTGACCTGCTCCTGACCGCTACTGGACGCTGAAGCCGTGCGGGTGGGACGGGTCTCCGGGGCAGGCGAAGACGTTGAGCTTGCCGTGGTTGCCGACGACCACCCCGGTCGGGTTCCGCGGCCCGTCCTCCAGCGGGATCCAGCTCCGGGTGTCCGCGTGCCATTCGTTCGTCGCGACGGTCAGCAGCAGCTCCATCGGGCACCCGCAGCCCTCGCAGTCCATGGTCCCGGGCCCGGTGAGGTTCCAGGCAGGGTGCCCGCCGGCCTTCCAGCCCGGGGCGAGGGACAGGTCGCTCTGGTAGCTCGGCAGCCAGGCCTCCCCGCCGCCCTCCTCCCGGCTCTCCTCCGCCGCCTCCTGGGCCTCGTAGACGGCCTCCTCCTGGGCGTCCTCCCACTCCTCGACCGCCGCGCCCAGCTCCCCGGTGAGCAGCTCGATGTACGGGTATTCGGTGACCTGCTCCGGGTGCAGCACGCACGGCTCGGGCACGTACCCGGAGAAGCCGACGGCCGCCGGCGCCGGCTGCTCCGCCGCCACCGCGCGGACCTCCGCCGCCCGCCGCCACCGCAGGTGCGTGTACATGCCGGAGCCGGTGGGCCCGTGGGCGTCGAAGGGGCACCAGAACACCTGGAGCAGATCGCAGCCGTCCGGGCCGGCCGGCAGGTCCGGCACGTCCCGGGCGTGGAGCTGGGCCAGGGCGAGCAGCGGCAGCGGTCCCGGTTCCGGGGCGCGCCGGTGCGGGCTCGCGCACACCGGCCACGGCTCGTCGGCGGGCCACAGCAGCGGCCCTCCTACGTGGCTGTCGTGCGGCCCGGGCGTGCCCGGGCGCGGGTGCAGCCGGGTCGCGGTACGGCGGTGGGCGGCCAGGCCGGGGAAGAGGGACTCCACGTCCAGGGGGCGCGGGGGCGTGGTGCGGGTCGGTCCGTCGGCTGGGTGCATCGTCATCTCCGGTGGCGGGGCCCTCAGATGAGGGAGTCGATCCAGCGTTCCAGGCGCTGGGCCTCGGTGGTCATGAGGTCCGGGTCGCGGAAGGTGTTGGTGAGCAGGGAGATGCCCTGGTAGGCGGCGATCAGGGCGACGGCGAGTTCGCGGGCGTCGGCCCGGCCCATCTCCGCGAACTGCCGCTCGGCCCAGTCGAGCAGGACCCGCATGACCTCCGCGATCGAACGGTCGAGGCCGTCGGCGCGCTTGTCGAGTTCCGAGGCGAGGGTGCCGGTGGGGCAGCCGTACCGGGTGGTGAGCTCGCGCTGCTGGACCCAGCCGGACAGCAGGGCCTTCAACCGCTCCTCAGGGGTGGGGAGTTCGTCGAGGGCGGTGATCAGGCCCCGGAGGGTCTGGGCGTGCGCGTCGATCGCGGCCTCGACGAGCTCGTCCTTGGTCTTGAAGTAGTAGTAGACGTTGCCCACCGGGACCTCGGCCGCCTGGGCGATGTCCGCGAGCGTGGTCTGGGCGACGCCTTGCGCGTGGAGGACCTGCGCCGCGGCGGCCGCCAGCCGCTCCCGCTTGCCGGACGTCCGCCGGACCTTCTTTGAGTCAGTCACCTGACTGACTCTAGACGAGTGATCGGGAAGGGGCTATGGTCCTCATTAAGTCAGCCGACTAACTCACAAGGGGGATCGTCATGATCGTAGTGACCGGTGCGACCGGGAACGTGGGCCAGGAACTCGTACGGATCCTCACCGAGGGCGGCGAGCGCGTGACCGCCGTCTCCCGGCGGCCCGCGCACATGCCCGAAGGGGTCCGTCACCACCAGGGCGACCTCGCCGAGCCGCAGGGCCTCGGCCCCGCGCTCGAAGGGGCCGGCGCGCTGTTCCTGCTCGTCGCCGGCGAGGACCCGCAGGGCATCCTGCACCGCGCCGCGGCCGCCGGGATCCGCCGGGTCGTCCTGCTCTCGTCCCAGGGCGTCGGAACCCGCCCCGAGGTGTACGCCCACCCCGCACGGTTCGAGGACGCCGTCCGCCGCAGCGGCCTGGAGTGGACGATCCTGCGCTCCGGCGGCCTCAACTCCAACGCCTACGCCTGGGCCGAGAGCATCCGAACGCGGCGCACGGCCGCCGCGCCCTTCGGCGACGTCGGGCTCCCGACCGTCGACCCGGCGGACATCGCCGAGGTCGCGGCCGCCGTCCTGCGCGAGCCGGGCCACGCGGGCCGGACCTACGAGCTCACCGGGCCCGCCCCGGTCACCCCGAGGGAGCGGGCCGAGGCGATCGGCGCGGCCCTGGGCGAGCCCGTCCGCTTCGTCGAGCAGACCCGGGAGGAGGCCCGCGCCCAGATGCTGACCTTCATGCCCGAACCGGTCGTGGAGGGCACCCTCGGGATCCTCGGGGAACCCCTGCCCGCCGAACTGGAGCCGAGCCCCGCCGTACGGCAGATCCTCGGCCGGGCGCCCCGCCCGTTCGCGGACTGGGCGGCCCGCTCGGCCCCGGCCTTCCGCTAGGAGGCTTCGTCTAGAACCCCTCGTCCCCGTAGGTGAGGAAGCTCCCCTTCCGGGCCAGACGGGCGTACCAGTGGGCGCTGGAGCGGGGGGTGCGGGCCTGGGTCTCGTAGTCGACCTGCACGATGCCGAAGCGCTTGCTGTACCCGTAGGACCACTCGAAGTTGTCCATCAGCGACCAGAGGAAATAGCCCTCCACCGGGGCGCCGTCCGCCAGGGCGCGGTGGACTGAGGCGAGGTGGGCCTCCAGGTAGCCGATGCGCTGGGGGTCGTGCAGGTCCGGGGCGTACGCCGCGCCGTTCTCGGTGACCAGAAGCGGCAGCCCGGGCGCCTCGCGGGTGAAGCGCATCAGCAGGTCGTAGAGGCCGGTGGGGTCGATCGACCAGCCCATGTCGGTCCGCTCGCCCGGGGGTTGGTGGAAGGCGACCGACTCCGCCGCGGGCCAGGGGGAGTGCGTCGCCGCCCCGTGCCCGTCGGCGCGCGGGCCGTTCCCGCCGGGGGCGGCCGAGACCACCGCCGGGGTGTAGTAGTTCACCCCGAGGAAGCCCAGCGGCTGGTGGATCAGCGCCTCGTCGCCGTGGCGGACGAAGGACCAGTCGGTCACCGCGGCGGTGTCCGCGAGCAGGTCCTGCGGGTAGGCCCCGTGCAGCAGCGGGCCGGTGAAGACCCGGTTGGCCAGGGCGTCGATCCGGCGGGCCGCGTCCAGGTCGGCCGCCGAGCCGGTCAGCGGCCGTACCGCGCTGGGGTTGAGCGCGATACCGGCCCTGGCCCGGGCCGGCAGGGCCGCGGCGGCCAGTCCGTGGGCCAGATTGAGGTGGTGGGCGGCGCGCAGCGCGTCGGCGGGGGAGGTGCGGCCGGGGGCGTGGACCCCTGAGGCGTAGCCGAGGAAGGCGCTGCACCAGGGCTCGTTGAGGGTGGTCCAGAGCTCCACCCGGTCGGCGAGCGCCGCCGTGACCTGCCCGGCGTACCGGGCGAAGGCATAGGCCGTCTCCCGCTCGGGCCAGCCGCCCGCGCTCTCCAGCTCCTGCGGCAGGTCCCAGTGGTACAGGGTCACGCAGGGCCGGATCCCGTACGAGAGCAGCTCGTCGACCAGCGCGTCGTAGAAGCCGATCCCGCCGGCGAGGACCCGCGGCCAGGACACCGAGAACCGGTAGGCGCCGAGCCCGAGCGAGGCCATCAGCCGGACGTCCTCCCGCCACAGCCGGTGGTGGTCGACGGCCACGTCGCCCGTGTCACCGCCGTGCACCTTGCCCGGCGTACGGCAGAAGGTGTCCCAGATGGACGGTCCGCGCAGGGTCGCGGCGCCCTCGATCTGGAAGGCCGCCGTGGCCGTGCCCCACAGGAACCCGTCGGGGAAGCGCAGTTCCCGCGCGCCGCCGTCCGGGTCCGTGTCCGGGGCCGTGTTCGTGTTCGTCGGGAGTTGGGTCATCCCTTCACCGCTCCTTGCATGATGCCGCCGACGATCTGCCGGCCGAAGACGAGGAACACCAGCAGCAGCGGGAGCGTGCCCAGCAGCGCGCCCGCCATGATCACCGACTGGTCGGGGATGTAGCCCCGGCCCAGCCCGGTCAGGGCCACCTGCACCGTCGGGCTGCCGTTCTGGGTCAGCGCGACGATCGGCCAGAAGAAGTCGTTCCAGGCCATGACGAAGGTCAGCATCCCCAGCACCGCCATGGCGGGCCGGGCGGCGGGGAACACCACGTGCCACAGGACCCGCAGCGAACTCGCCCCGTCCGTGCGTGCCGCCTCCACCAGCTCCATCGGCAGCGCGTGCACCAGGTACTGGCGCATGAAGAACACCCCGAAGGCGCCCACCAGGGTCGGCAGGATCACCGCCTGCAGCCGGTCGGTCCACGACAGCTTCGCGATCAGCATGTAGAGCGGCACCACGCTCAGCTGCGGCGGGATCAGCATCGTCCCGATCACCAGCGCCAGCAGCGGCCGGCTGCCGCGGAAGCGGAGCTTGGCGAAGGCGAAGCCGGCGAGCGTGGAGAAGAACACGGTGCCCGCGGCGACCGTGCCCGCCACGATCACCGTGTTCAGCAGGGCCGTCCCCATGTTGGCGTCGGTCCACGCGACCTGGAGGTTGCGCCCCAGGTTCCCGCCGAACCAGAACGGCGGCGGGGTCTGGGCCAGACGCGTATTGCTCCGGGACGCCGCGATCGCCGTCCACACGAGCGGGAAGAGCGAGCCGGCCGTGAACAGGGCGAGCACCACGTACGTGAGCCGGCCCGCGCGCAGTGACCTCATCGGGAGTCCTTCCGTCCGCGCAGCAGCCGCGCCGCCCCGGCGATCAGCAGCAGGATCAGGAACATCGCCCACGCGATCGCCGAGGCCCGCCCGAGGTGCAGGTTCACCCAGCCCTGCTCGTACAGGTACAGCCCGAGCGTCTGGAACTGGTGGTCCGAGCCGCCCGTCGCGCCCGCCCCGCCGTTGAACAGCAGCGGCTCGCCGAACAGCTGGGTGGCCCCGATCGTCGACACCACACAGGTGAAGAAGATCGTCGGCCGCAGCGAGGGCACCGTGACGTGGAGGAACTGCTGGAAGCGCGAGGCGCCGTCCAGCGCGGCGGACTCGTACAGCTCGCCCGGCACGGCCTGCATGGCCGCCAGGTAGATCAGCGCGTTGTAGCCGGTCCACCGCCAGATCACGATGGTGGAGACGGCGAGCTGGGAGGCGAAGGTGCCGTTCTGCCAGTCGACCGCCTCGAAACCCACCGCCGAAAGCGCCCAGTTGACCATCCCGTAGTCCCGGCCGAAGAGCAGGACGAAGACGAGGGTGGCCGCCGCCACCGAGGTCGCGTACGGGGTGAGCACCGCGACCCGGAAGAACGCCGAGCCCCGCAGCCGGTAGTTGAGGAGGTGGGCCAGGCCCAGCGCGATCGCCAGCTGCGGCACCGTGGACAGCAGCCCGATGGTCACCGTGTTGCGCAGCGCGTTCCAGAAGAACTCGTCGTCCCACAGCCGGGTGAAGTTCCGCAGCCCCACCCACGTCATGCTGCCGGGATCGGTCAGCTCCACCTGGTGCAGCGCCGCCCAGCCCGTGTAGAGCAGCGGGAACAGCCCGAAGGCGGCGAAGAAGAGGAAGAAGGGCGCCACGAAGGCGTACGGGCTGAAGCGCAGGTCCCAGCGGTAGCGGCGCGAGCGCCACACCTGGCCCGGCCGGCCCCGGCCGCCCCCCTCCGCCGCCGGCCGCTCCGGGCCGACGGCGGAGGGGGACAGCACAGCCGTCTCGTCCGTCACCGGTACCTCACTGGTCCAGGGCGTTGTCGATCGCCTTCACCGCGGCCTCCCAGCCCTCCTGCGGGCTGCGGCCCTTCTGGTCGACCTGGAGCATCCCGATGTCGGCCAGGTTCTGCGCGATCACCAGGTCCTTCGGGCCGACCACGGTCACCGGCACGCCCTCGGCGGCCTTCGCGAAGATCTCGCCGATCGGGGCGCCGCCGAAGTACGCGTGCTGTGCGCCCGACACGGCCGGCAGCTTGTACGCGGCGCTCGCGCTCGGGAAGCTGCCCCGCTTCTCGAAGAGCTTCGCCTGCTGCGCCGGAGCCGTCAGCCAGGCCGCCAGCTTCGCCGCCGCCTCGGCGCGCTTGCCCGCCTTCGGCACCACCAGGAAGGACCCGCCCCAGTTGCTGGGCTTCGGCGCCTGCGCCACGTCCCACTTGTCCTTGCCCGCCGGGCCCGCCTTGTCCTGGATGTAGCCGAGCATCCAGGCCGGGCAGGAGACCGTGGCGAAGGAGCCGTTGGAGAAGCCCTGGTCCCAGGCCGGGGTGAACTGCTGCAGCTTGGCGCTCAGCCCGTCGGTGGCGAAGGAGGCCGCCAGGTCGAAGGCGCCGCGCACCGCCGGGTTGGTCTTGTAGACGACCTTGCCCTGGTCGTCGTAGAAGCGCTGCGCGCTGCTCCCGGTCACCGCCGCCATCACGCCCGACGCCGAGTCCACGAAGGCCTTCCCCTCGCCGGCCTTCGCCTTGTACGTCCGGCCCGTCTCCAGGTACTTGTTCCAGTCGCCCGCCCACAGGGCCCCGACCGCCGTCCGGTCGGTGGGCAGCCCGGCCGCCTCGAAGAGGTCCTTGCGGTAGCAGATGCCCTGCGGGCCGATGTCCGTGCCGAGGCCGACCGTGGCCCCGCCCTTGGCCGCGCTCGCCGTGCCCTGGGCCCACTTCCAGGGCAGGTACGCGGCCTTGTCCACGCCGGGGGCCTTGGCCAGGTCCACCAGCTTGTCGGCCTGGGTCGCGGTGATCTCGGCGATGTTGTTGACCTCGACGGCCTGGATGTCGGCGAGCCCGCTGCCCGTGCCCAGGTGGGTGAGGAGCTGGGGGTAGTAGTTCTCGTTCCGCTCGATGGAGGTCTGCTCGATGCGGATCCCGGGATTCTGCGCCATGTACTCGTCGTAGAGCCCGGCCTCCTGGAGCCCGAAGGCCCCGAAGACGCCGACGGTGAGGGTGGTCTGTGCGGCGCCGCCGGACGTGCCGGTGGCGGGGGCGCCCTGGTCGGGGCTCTCGTCGGGGTCCTGCGCGCACCCCGCGAGCAGCAGGGCCGCGGTTCCGGCCGCGGCGACGGTCGTGACGAGAGTTCTTCGGACGCGGGCTCGGGCTCGGACGCGCATGTGCTTCCTCCCAGAAGGACGAAACGTGCCAGGTGTCGTGTGACACAGTGTGGGAGCGCTCCCACAGTCGTCAAGAGGTAGATTCACAACCGGGAGGAAGTCATGAACTGGCACGGGCGCAGTGGGGGACGACCGACCCTGGAGGAGGTCGCGGCGCGCGCCGGAGTCGGGCGCGGCACGGCCTCCCGGGTGATCAACGGATCCTCCAAGGTCAGCGAGCACACCAGGGTCGCCGTCGAGGCGGCCGTGGCCGAGCTGGGGTACGTACCGAACCGCGCCGCGCGCGCCCTCGCGGCCAACCGCACCGACGCCATAGCCCTGGTGATCCCCGAGCCCGAGGCCCGCTTCTTCGCCGAGCCCTACTTCTCCGAAGTGGTCCGCGGGGTCGGCGCCGAGCTCGCCGACACCGAGGTCCAGCTCGTCCTCACCCTGGCGGGCAGCGACCGCGAGCGCCGCCGGCTCGCCCAGTACCTGTCCGGGCACCGCGTCGACGGGGTGCTGCTGGTCTCCGTCCACGCCGGGGACCCGCTGCCGGAGCTGCTGGCCGAGCTCGGCATCCCGACGGTGATCAGCGGCCGCCGTTCCGCCGACGAGACCCTGCCCTGCGTGGACTCCGACAACCTGGCGGGCGCGGCCGAAGCCGTACGCCACCTCCTCGACCGGGGCCGCCGCACGATCGCCACGATCACCGGACCGCTGGACGTGTACGGGGCCCAGTGCCGCCTCGACGGCTACCGGCAGGCCCTGGCCGCCGCCGGACACCCCGCCGACGAGCTGCTGATCGCGGTCGGCGACTTCACCGAGGAGGGCGGCCGGCGGGCCATGCGCGCACTGCTGGAGCGCCACCCCGGGCTCGACGCGGTCTTTGCCGCCTCGGACGTCATGGCGGCGGGCGCCCGGCGGGAGCTGCGCGCGGCCGGCCGCCGGATCCCGCGGGACGTGGCGCTGGTCGGCTTCGACGACTCGGTGGTGGCCCGGCACATGGACCCGCCGCTGACCAGCGTCCGGCAGCCGATCGAGGAGATGGGCCGGACCATGACGCGGATGCTGCTGGGGCGGATCGCGGGGGAGACGGGCGAGGCGGCCGCCGTGCTGCCGAACCGGCTGGTGGTCCGGGAGTCGTCCTGACGGCTCCGGCCGGGCGGAAGGCCCCGACCGGGCGGAAGCCCTGGTCATGCAGAAGGCCTGGTCATGCAGAAGGCCCCGGTCCGCTTTCGCGAACCGGGGCCTTCCCACAGGGTGAGTGACGGGACTTGAACCCGCGGCCACCTGGACCACAACCAGGTGCTCTACCAACTGAGCTACACCCACCATGTCCGGTCGGAAAACCGACCGGCCGAAGAAAAGGGTACAGGGTCCGGGAGGGTGCTCGCTCCCCCCTTTCCCTGCGCCCGCCTCCGGAGGGGCCCGGCCTGAGCTACGCGCCCGGCACGACGTGTTTGGCGGCGATGCTGCGGGCCGTGTCCGAGTCGGGCCCGGGCTGCGGTACGAAGACCGCCTCCCGGTAGTAGCGCAGCTCGGTGATGGAGTCCTTGATGTCCGCCAGCGCCCGGTGGTTGCCGTTCTTCGGCGGGCTGTTGAAGTACGCCCGCGGGTACCAGCGGCGCGCCAGCTCCTTGACCGAGGACACGTCCACGATCCGGTAGTGCAGGTAGCTCTCCAGCGCGGCCATGTCGCGCAGCAGGAAGCCGCGGTCGGTGCCGACCGAGTTTCCGCAGAGCGGTGCCTTGCGGGGCTCCTTCACGTGCTCCCGCACGTACGCCAGGACCTGCGCCTCGGCATCCGTGAGGGTGGTTCCGCCGGCCAGCTCGTCGAGCAGGCCGGAGGCGGTGTGCATCTCGCGCACCACGTCGGGCATGGTCTCCAGCGCGGCGTCCGGCGGGCGGATCACGATGTCCACGCCTTCGCCGAGCACGTTGAGCTCCGAGTCGGTGACCAGTGCGGCCACCTCGATAAGTGCGTCGTCCGTCAACGAGAGCCCGGTCATCTCGCAGTCGATCCACACCATGCGATCGTTCATGTGTCCCACCTTATGCGGTCCCCCGGGGCGCGGACCGCATATGCGGAAGGTCCCCCATCGGCGGTGGCCGATGGAGGACCCTCGTGCGTCGTACTCAGTTCGAGGTCAGGCGTGTTCCCGCATGACCCGGCCCGGGGCGTACAGCTCCGTCACCGTGGGACCCGACGCGGCCAGGGCCGCCGCCGCCCGGTGGGGCTGCGGAGTGCGCTGGTGCGGAACCGGACCCGCGTTGATCTCGGCCACCTGTGCCACGTCGGCCTGCGGCCGGCGTGCCCGGTAGGCGGAGCGGTAGGCGGCCGGGGAGGACCCCAGCTGCCGCCGGAAGTGACCCCGCAGGGCGACCGGCGAGCGGAACCCGCAGCGTCCGGCGACCTCGTCGACCGAGTAGTCGGAGGTCTCCAGCAGCCGCTGTGCCTGGAGCACCCGCTGGGTGATCAGCCACTGGAGCGGAGCGCTGCCGGTGAGCGAGCGGAACCGCCGGTCGAAGGTGCGCCTGCTCATGTAGGCGCGGGCGGCCAGCGTCTCCACGTCGAACTGCTCGTGGAGGTGTTCCAGTGCCCAGGCGACGACCTCGGCCAGCGGGTCGGCGCCGATCTCCTCCGGCAGTGACCGGTCGAGATAGCGTTCCTGGCCGCCGGTGCGGCGCGGTGGCACGACGAGCCTGCGGGCCAGGGCCCCGGCCGCCTCGCTGCCGTGGTCCGTGCGCACGATGTGCAGGCACAGGTCGATTCCGGCCGCCGTGCCGGCGGACGTGAGCACGTCGCCGTCGTCGACGAACAGTTCGCGCGGATCGACATGGACGGACGGGTACCGCTTGGCCAGCGTCGGCGCGTACATCCAGTGCGTCGTCGCGGGCCGGCCGTCCAGCAGACCGGCGGCGGCGAGCACGAAGGCTCCCGTGCACAGTCCGACGATCCGGGCCCCCTCCTCGTGCGCCAGACGCAGTGCGTCGAGCGCCTCCGGCGGCGGCGGTGAAGTGATGGAGCGCCAGGCGGGAACGACGACCGTTCCTGCCCGGGCGATCGCCTCCAACCCGTACGGCGCGGTCAGTTCGAGCCCGCCGGTGGTCCTGAGCGGACCGTCCTCACCGGCGCACACGAGCAATCGATAGCGTGGAACTCCCGCGTCCTGCCGGTCAATGCCGAACACGGAAAGTGGAATGGAGCTCTCGAAGATCGGTCCGCCGCTGAAGAGCAGCACCGCGACGATCTCCCTGCGGCGACGCCCCGCGAGCTTCCGGCCGGCGTCTGCTGTGACGACGGCGGTGGAATCCTGGCTCATGGCGCTAAGCCCCCCTTGGGTGTCGCGACTCCTTGGTCTGGTCGCACCTGCACGTTTCCCCTCGGCCTTGCACGTGGATCCCCCGCCGTAAATACATGATCGAATCTACTGCGTCCCGTGGTGTCGGCGTGACAAGTTCAGCACGCAGCGCTATGTCGACTTCTCAACTTGGCGAAAAGCATTCGATCAGTAAGCGTTCCACTCCGCTACCCGAACAGGAAGCGCGCTCCCCGGCCATGGCCAGTACCTGTAGGGCCAGAACGCCCCCCGCGGTCTGTCGTCGCTGGTGGTGAGGGGGGCGGGGGGACATTCCGGCAAGGAGGGCACCCTGCCGGGAAGTTGGCTGAAAACATGCGTGTGTGGGTGTGCGAATGAGTCAGTCCTGCGGGGAGACCGGGCCGGAGCCCCGGCAACCGCGGCGCATCCCGGCGCCGGTGCGCGAGTGCCGGCCGCGGTGCGCGGGCGGAAGATGCACCTCCACGGGCACCCGGGCCGCAGCCCTCCGGGTCTTCTCCGAGTGGCGCAGCAGGACCCGGCACGCGGCCGTGACGGCGAGCAGGCCGAGGGTCGCGACGGCGGCCCCGCCGAAGGAGGTTCCGTAGACGACGAGGACCACGGGGACGAGCAGGCAGCTGAAGGCCGCCCAGCGCACGACGTCACCCGCGGGGTCGTCGTGCGGGTGTCCGGCGGAACGCACGGACGGGTGAAGGGCCGACCCGGGGGACGGGGTGAAGTGCGGGGCGGGGTCGGCGTTCTGGAGGGACCGGACGGACTGCGTCGGCTGAGCTGGCTGGACGGGGTGAACCGGATGACCGGGCACGGCGTGCTCCCTGCGGGCTCTTACCTGAAGGTCGGACGCATGTCCCAACGCCCGGCGGCTGGCTCGGTCACTGCGCCAACGGGTGGCGCCTGCCTGGCTCGTCACTGGCTGTAGGGGACAGCGGCCATTGCCAAGGCGCGCTCGCTCCGGCATGCTCCCTGGGACGCTCTCCAAGGGCGGCATGCCCTGTGCAGGACAGGAGTGTCGCCGTACCCTGGTGGGTATGGGCTTGGGAAGATGCTTCCCGGACAGAGCTCCGTCACACTGCGTCGCCGATTTCGCCCCCTGTTGCTTCCTCCAAGGACCTCTTCGCCGAGATACCCATGGCCGGTCACGAATTCTCCGAACCCGCGGACCGCAAGCGCAAACGCGTCGTCGACCCCGCGTCGGCCGCCGATCTGCGCGCGGTGGAACAGACACGCGTGCACTGCGATCCGGCCTTCCGGCACGGGGTCGTTGTGGGATTCGACGGATCCACCTCCAGTGAGCGCGCGCTCGCCTATGCGATCGGCATGGCCCGTCGCTCCGGATCCGGTCTGATCATCGTCCATGTCGCGAACCGCCTGCCCACCACGGTGTGGGCCGGCTGCGAGCCGCCCGTCTTCGTCGACGTGCCGGACCACCGCACCGAGGTGCTCGGGCTGGAGCTCGCCTGCGCGGACTATCTGGCCGAAGTGCCGTGGATCCTGGTCGAGCGCGGTGGTGACATCTGCCATGAGCTGGAGGAGGTCGGCCGGGAGTATTCGGCCGACGCCATCGTGGTCGGGTCCACACACGGGATCGTGGGCCGGATCTTCGGATCGGTCGCCGGCCGGCTGGCCAAGCGCGCACAGCGACCGGTCGTTGTCATTCCGTGACCGCTTGTTAAGTCGCTTGTGCGGTTGTGCCCTCGTGTAAAGGGTAGATAAATGCTGCTGGGACGCAGCAAACAACTGCAGATCGAAGGGAGCCCGCCGTGGACAATGGTGTCTCTGCGGGAAGCACGGCCTCGACTTCGACCCTCGGGAACATCGCCCTGGGTCTCACCCTTCTCGCATTCGGTATCGGCCACACCGGTGTCATCGACGGCGTGTCCGCTGCCAACTCCGTGTCGCTCGCGATGTACGTAGGCGGCGCGGCCCTGTTCCTCCTCGGTCTCCTGGAGTACCGCGGCGGCAACGGGTTCAACGGCACCGCGTTCGCGGGCCTCGGCATCTTCTGGTTCACGTGGGCCAAGGGCGCGGGCGGTTCGGTCTCCGACGAAGCCGCCGGAACGTTTCTTGTCCTGTTCGCGATGCTCGCGCTGACCCTCACGGTCGCCGCCGCGAGCGGTCTGTTCAGCCAGGGCGTCTACGCCCTGCTGACCCTGTCGCTGCTCCTGCTCGCCACAGGCGCGTTCGTGGACAACGGCACGCTCGCGAAGGCGGGCGGCTGGGTCGCCGCCGTCTCCGGACTGCTGGCCTGGTACGGCGCCACCGCGGCGCTGGCGCACTGGCCGATGGCCTTCGGCAGGGCCCGCAGCGGCGGCGCGGTCGCCGCGAGCTGACCGCCACCCCGCCATACGGCTCCCCGGACCGTCCGGGGGGCCGTACGCGTGTGCGCCGGGGAACGGCGCCCGCCCGTCAGGCCTCGAAGCGGCGCCGGGAGGCCTCGATGTCACCGAGGAAACGGTGGGTCCAGTCGCACAGTCCGTCGATCGTCACGCGCAGCACCCGGCCCGGCTCGGTGAGGGTGTACTCGACCCTTGGCGGAACGACGGGGTGCACCGTGCGCTCCACCAGGCCGTTGCGTTCCAGCATGCGCAGGTTCTGGGTGAGCATCTTGTGGCTGATGCCCCCGATCCCGTCACGCAGCTCGCCGAAGCGCAGGGTCCGTTCGCCCAGGGCCTCGATGATCAGGAGCGCCCATTTGTTGGCGATGTCCGAGAAGATCTCCCGCGCCAGGGAGTCGGCGCGCCTCAGGTCGGCCTCGTCGGGCGAACCCGTGAACTGCTTGGTCACCATTAGGTTCCCCAGTCACCGAAAAGTGCGTTCTTCCATGTCAGCGCACACTCTCCTACGGTGCCCGAGTAACCACAAGAGAGCACCGGAGGCAGGAACATGGCCATTACCCTCGTGAACCCGACCAGCTTGCCGACGGTCGACGCCTACCGGCAGGTGTCGGTCGCGACCGGGTCGAAGCTGGTCTTCGTGGCCGGGCAGGTCGCCTGGGACGCCGGCGGAGCCACCGTCGGCGAGCGCGACCTCGCCGCTCAGGTCGAGCGGTGTTACCTCAACGTCGCCGACGCGCTGGCCGCGGCCGGGGCTTCCTTCGGCGACGTGGCGAAACTGACCGTGTACGTCGTCGACTGGACCCCCGACAAGATGCCGCTGCTGGTGCAGGGGATCGCGCGTGCCGCCGCGAAGCTGGGGTTCACCCCGGTTCCGCCGGCCACGCTCGTCGGCGTCGCGGCACTGGACGTCCCCGAGCATCTGGTCGAGGTCGAAGCCACCGCCGTCGTCGACTGAACGGCCCGCCCCGGGCCGGACCCCCGCGGACGGCCGGTCGCCCGCTCCGGCGGGGAACGGGGACGCCCCCGGGACCGTGGGTCCCGGGGGCGTCCGCGTGCGGCGAGGGGGCGATTACTCGACGGTGACCGACTTCGCCAGGTTGCGCGGCTTGTCGATGTCCCGGCCCATGGCCAGGGCCGTGTGGTACGCCAGCAGCTGGAGCGGGATGCCCATGAGGATCGGGTCCAGCTCGTCCTCGTTCTTCGGGACCAGGATGGTGTGGTCCGCCTTCTCCTGCTCGCGGTGGGCGACCGCGAGGATCCGGCCGCTGCGGGCCTTGATCTCCTCCAGCGCCGCGCGGTTCTTCTCCAGCAGGTCGTCGTCCGGGACGATCGCGACCGTCGGCAGCGAGGGCTCGATCAGCGCCAGCGGACCGTGCTTGAGCTCGGAGGCCGGGTAGGCCTCGGCGTGGATGTAGGAGATCTCCTTCAGCTTGAGGGAGGCTTCCAGCGCCACCGGGTAGCCGCGCACCCGGCCGATGAACATCATCGACTTGGCCTCGGCGAACTCGGCCGCCAGCTTCTTGATGTCCTCTTCGCCGTCGAGGATCTCCTGGATCTGCGCGGGCAGCTTGCGCAGGCCCTCGATGATCCGCTTGCCGTCGGTGACCGAGAGGTCCCGGATGCGGCCCAGGTGCACGGCGAGCAGCGCGAAGGCCACGACCGTGTTGGTGAAGCACTTGGTGGAGACGACGCAGACCTCGGGGCCGGCGTGCACGTACACGCCGCCGTCGGCCTCGCGGGCGATCGCGGAACCGACCACGTTGACCACGCCGAGGACGCGGGCGCCCTTGCGCTTGAGCTCCTGCACCGCCGCGAGGACGTCGTACGTCTCACCGGACTGGGAGACCGCGATGTAGAGGGTGTCGGGGTCCACGACCGGGTTGCGGTAGCGGAACTCGGAGGCCGGCTCGGCGTCCGCGGGGATCCGGGCCATGCCCTCGATGAGGCCGGCGCCGATGAGGCCCGCGTGGTAAGAGGTGCCGCAGCCCAGGATCTTGACCCGGCGGATGCCGCGCGCCTCGCGCGGGTCCAGGTTCAGGCCGCCCAGGTGCACGGTGTTGAAGCGGTCGTCGATCCGGCCGCGCAGCACGCGGTCGACCGCGTCGGGCTGCTCGGAGATCTCCTTGTGCATGTAGGTGTCGTGACCGCCCATGTCGTACGAGGCGGCCTCCCACTCCACGGTCTCCGGGGTGGCGTTGGTCGTCGTGCCGGAGGTCGTGTAGGTGCGGAAGTCGTCGGCCTTGATGGTGGCCATCTCGCCGTCGCCGAGGGTGACGACCTGGCGGGTGTGGGCGACCAGCGCGGCGACGTCCGAGGCGACGAACATCTCCTTCTCGCCGATGCCGAGGACCACGGGGGAGCCGTTGCGGGCGACGACGATGCGGTCGGCGAAGTCGGCGTGCATGACGGCGATGCCGTAGGTGCCGTCGATGACCTTGAGCGCCTCGCGGACCTTCTCCTCCAGGGAGTCGGCCTCGGAGCGGGCGATCAGGTGGACGATGACCTCGGTGTCGGTGTCCGAGACGAAGACGACGCCTTCGGCCTCGAGCTTGGCGCGCAGCTCGGAGCAGTTGTCGACGATGCCGTTGTGGACGACCGCGACCTTGTTCTCGGGGTCCAGGTGCGGGTGGGAGTTGATGTCGCTCGGGGCGCCGTGCGTGGCCCAGCGGGTGTGGGCGATGCCGGTGGTGCCGGCGAAGCGCTTGGGAACGCGGGACTCCAGCTCGCGGACGCGGCCCTTGGCCTTGACGACCTTCAGGGCCGGGGTCTTCGGGGTGTTGACCACGATGCCCGCGGAGTCGTATCCGCGGTACTCCAGCCGCTGCAGGCCTTCCAGCAGCAGCGGTGCCACGTCACGCTTGCCGATGTAACCGACGATTCCACACATACGGTTCTGCCCCTCCTGAAGTTCGGTTCTGTACTCGTCCGGGGCCGCGTGCGGCGGCCGCCGGCTCAGCCGTAGACGATGCGGCGCAACTGCCGGAGCGAGAGCTCCGGCGGCGCCACGGCGCGGTGCGGCAGCTCGGCCGCGATCCGCTCGAAGATCTCCGCGTTCACCGCTCCGCCGGACTGCAGTTCCCGGTGGCGGCGGCGGACGAATTCCTCGGTCGTCTCGTCGAAGTAGGCGAGCACGTCCAGTACCACCCGGGCTGCCTCACCGCGCTGCAGCGCGGTGCTGCGCACCAGGTGGTCGACGAGGTCGTCATGCGACGGGCGGCGATCGAGCACTCGTAGATATTGGCGGCTAACAGCGATGAACGCAAAGATCCTGCCCGATTTCGGGCAGGATCCCTCTGGTCTGGACCAGCGAGACGTTCGGTGTGCCCTCCTTCGGATGATTTCCGCCCGTCCTGGATTCACTCACCGGACGGGACGGCCCGCTTGGCCTATACCTGTGCGCATGAGAGTCCTGCGACGCACGCTCGGCGCCCTCCTCGCCTTCGCCGCGGCCCCGGCCCTGGTCACGGCCTGCACCTCCGCCCACGGTGACGACGCCAGACCCGGGGACGACCCGCCGGTGGCCCTCGCCCCCTTCGAACGGCTGCTGCCCGCGCCCGTCTCCGCGCGCGCCGAAGGCCCCGGGTACTCCTTCGGCGCGGGCACGGTCATCCGTACCGGCCGGGGCCCGGACGAGGAGGTCCGCCGGGTGGGCGAGCTCCTCGCCGAGCAGCTGCGCGGCCCGAGCGGGCTGCCCCTGCCGGTGGTCGACGGGGCTCAGGGGGACGGGATCCGGCTCAGGATCGACCAGGGGGCGCAGGGGGTGGGCGACGAGGGGTACCGGCTGGAGTCCGGCCCGACCGGGGTCACCCTCACCGCGCGGACGCCGGCCGGGCTCTTCCACGCGGGGCAGACGCTGCTCCAGCTGCTGCCGGTGGTGGGTCCGGGCACGGTGCCGGGCGGGACGGTCACCGACCGGCCGCGCTTCGCGTACCGGGGGGCCATGGTCGACATCGCGCGCCACCACTTCTCGGTGGACCAGGTGAAGAGGTACGTGGACCAGCTCGCCCAGTACAAGGTCAACACCCTGCACCTGCACCTGACCGACGACCAGGGGTGGCGTCTCGCGATCGACTCCTGGCCGCGGCTGGCGGAGTACGGGGGCGGCAGCGAGGTCGGTGGCGGGCCCGGCGGCCACTGGACGAAGGACGAGTACCGGGAGCTGGTGGCGTACGCGGGGCAGCGGTACGTGGACGTGGTCCCCGAGATCGACATGCCGGGGCACGTGAACGCGGTGCTCGCCTCCTACGCCGAGCTGAACTGCGACGGGAAGGCCCCGGAGCGGTACACCGGCGTCAAGGTGGGCTTCAGCTCACTGTGCGTGGCCAAGGAGCGGACGTACGAGTTCATCGACGAGGTCCTCGGCGAGCTGGCGGAGCTGACCCCGGGCCGCTACCTGCACATCGGCGGAGACGAGGCGAACGCGACGCCGGCGGCGGACTACGCGGCCTTCATGGACCGGGCGCAGACGGTGGTGGGGCGGTACGGCAAGACGGTGGTGGCCTGGCACCAGCTGGCGGCGGCCCGCCCGGCCCGGGGCGCGGTGCTCCAGTACTGGGGCCACGACAGGACCGCGGCCGCGGACAAGGCGGCCGTGGCGGCGGCGGCGAAGGCGGGGCACCCGCTGATCCTGTCGCCGGCGGACCGGCTGTATCTGGACATGAAGTACGACCCGGCGACGAAGCCGGGCCTGGCCTGGGCGGGGTACGTCCCGGTGCAGCGCGCCTACTCCTGGGACCCGGGGGCGTACCTGGCCGGGGTCCCCGAGTCGGCGGTGCTGGGCGTGGAGGCCCCGCTGTGGACGGAGACCGTCGCGACGCGCGGCGACTGGGAGCTGATGGCCTTCCCGCGGGTGCTGGGCCTGGCCGAACTGGGCTGGTCGCCGGCGGCCGCGCTCGACTGGACCTCCTACAGCCGCCGCCTGGCCGCGCAGGCGCCCCGGCTGGACGCGCAGGGCATCGGCTTCTTCCGGGCGCCGGACGTCCCCTGGCAGTGACCGGTGGGGGACGGGGTCAGGGACCCGAGCAGCTGGTGGCGGCCCCGCCGGCCCCGTCGGCCGCCGAACCGGCCTCTATGTCGAAACCGGCACCGGTGGCGAATTCCAGGCCGAGGTCGCGCCCGTAGAGCTCCGTGAATTCTCGTGCGCTGACGAATTCGAGGGTGAGCTGCTTCGCCTGTCCGTCCTCGCCCTTGGTGAAGCACGATCCCATCAACTCGTAACCCGCCACCGGTTCGGGCTCGAACCGCCAGCCGTCGGCCTCGGCAGCCTTGCGGTAGTGGTCGAGGACCTCTTGGCGGGTGCCGGGGTACGTGTAGATGCGCCCGGCGGACAGCCAGGCGTCGCCGCTGTCGTCCGCGCACTCGGAGTGGACCCCGTCGAAGCTGCGGGGGGCACTCGCGCCGGGCGGCGGCGAGGCGAGCAGGGGCAGCGACTCCAGCTCCTTCATCCGCGCCTCCGTCCCTTCGCAGGTGGTGAACGGCGACAGGAAGGAACAGCCGGACAGCCCCCCGGCGACGAGCGCGGCCGACAGGAGCACGGCGGCCGTACGGCCGGGGCGGATCCGGAACGGCATACGGGCTCCCAGACGTTCGGGCCGCGTGCTCCGGCCACGGGGGCGGACACACGAAGGCGTGACCGCGAAGAGGGCCAATTGTTGCTTCGCAGTCACGCCGTCGGGATTTCGGGGTGGGGCGGGGGAGGCATCGAGGGACCGTATCGATGCCTCCCCCGCCCCGTGTGTCACCGCCGGGCGAAGGCCGCGACGGGGTTCTTGAGGTTGCCGATCAGCTGGAGGGCCGCCGCCGGGTCGGCGAGGTCGACCATCTGCTTGTTGTTGCGCAGCTGGAGGCGGTTCAGGCAGGACAGCTGGAACTCCTGCGCGAACAGGTCGTACCGCTCGAAGCGCTCCGCGAGCTGCGGCATCGACTCCTGGTATGCGTGGCCGCAGTCCGCGACCGCCTGCCAGAAGGTGTCCTCGTCGCAGATGCCCTCGTCCGCCAGGATCGCGCCGAGGAAGCGGAAGAAGCAGTCGAAGACATCGGTGAAGATCGACAGGAGCTTCATGTCCTCGGGGATGTCCGCCCGGACCCGCTCGACCGCGGGCGGCAGCACCGCGTCCGCGTCCATGATGACGATCTCCTCGGCGATGTCCTTGAAGATCGCCCGCTTCACCAGGCCGCCCTCGATGACGAGGATGGTGTTCTCGCCGTGCGGCATGTACGCGAGGTCGTACTGGTAGAAGCAGTGCAGCAGCGGCACCAGGTAGGCACGCAGGTAGTGGCGCAGCCACTCGGCCGGGGTCAGACCCGATTCCGCGATCAGCGCGCCGACGAAGGACTTGCCCTCGGCGTCCACGTGCAGGAGCGAGGCCATCGTGGCGAGGCGCTCGTCGCCCTGGATCGAGTTCACCGGGGACTCGCGCCACAGCGCGGCCAGCATCTTGCGGTACGGGGAGTACCGGTCGGTGGCGCGCTCGTACTGGCGGTGGTGGTAGCCGATCGCCGCGCGCTCGCGGATGATCGAGAAGTCCACCGACTTGAGGACCTCGTCGCCCTCGATCAGCTGGTGCAGCCAGTCGTTGATGGCCGGGGTGGCCTCCATGTACGCGGCCGACAGGCCTCGCATGAAGCCCATGTTCAGGACCGAGATGGCGGTCTTGACGTAGTGCTTGTGCGGCGCGCTCCGGTTGAAGAACGTGCGGATCGACTGCTGCGCGAGGTACGCGTCCGGGCCCTCGCCCAGCAGCACCAGGCGGCGATTGGCGATCTCGGCCGCGAAGGTGACCGTGGTCTTGTTCCACCACTGCCACGGGTGCACGGGGAAGAGGTGGAAGTCGGCCAGGTCCAGGCCCAGCGCGGTCATCCGCTCGGCGAAGACGCCGATGGTCTCGTCGCCGAGCTCCTCGCGCATGAAGGAGTCGTGGTCCAGGCCGGCGCCCGCCGTGAAGGTGGAGACGTCCTTGCGGGCGGCGACCCACACGAGGTGGACGGGGCTGGCGGTCTCCGGGGCGTACGAGAGGTACTCGTGCACGCCGAAGCCGAGCCGGCCGTTGTTCGCGACGAAGCAGGGGTGGCCCTCGGTCATGCCCGTCTCGATGTCCTGGAAGGAGGACTTCGCGAGGACGTCGGAGGAGACCTGCGGCTTCGTGTACTTGTAGCCGGTGCCGGCCAGGGTGGAGGAGATCTCCTCCAGGTAGACGGGCAGTACCTCGGGGCTCAGGCCCAGGGCCTCGCGCAGCTCGATGTGGAAGTCGAGGGCGTCCAGCTCCAGCTCGGCGCCGTCCCGGTGGCGGGTGATGGAGGCCTCGTCGACCGACCAGTGGTCGAGGGCGTGCAGGACGGCCTTGAAGCGGTACTCCACGGTGGAGTCGTCGCTGAGGACCGAGTAGAAGCCCTCGCCCAGCGGCTTCGGGGTCAGCAGGCGCTCGTGGGAGAACTCCGCGAGGCCCTTGCGGACCAGGGCGCGGTTGGCGCGGGCCCACAGCTCGGGGGAGAGGTGGGCGACGGCGTCGGCGAGGCTCATATGGAGACCCCCTGGGCGGCCGTGGCGGCCTCGAACCGGGCGCGGGTGCAGAAGCTCAGCAGGGCTTCCTTCTCCGGCTTGGTGACCTGGCGCTCCGGTACGAAGCCGACGGCCTCGTTCAGGGCGTGCACGGCGGTGTTGGCGACGTCCGGCTCGACGACGACGCGCTCGGTGGCGGGGTCGGTGAAGATCGCGGCCATCACCGTGGTGATGACGGCGCGGGTGAAGCCGTGCAGCGGGGTGTCGCTCGGGGCGACGAGGAAGTGCATGCCGACATCGCCGGGCTGGGCGTCGTAGAGGCCGACCAGCTCCAGCTCGGACGGGTCGTAGGTCTCCATGAGGAAGGCGGGACGGCCCTCGTGCAGGCCGATGAAGGCCTGGTGGTGCTCGTGGGCGGCGATCCGCATGTACTCGCGCTCGACGTCCGGCAGGGACGCGTCCTGCATCATCCAGAACGAGGCCTTCGGGTGGGTGACCCAGCCGTGGAGCAGCTCCGCGTCGGCGAAGGGGTCCAGGGGGCGCACGGCGAAGGAGCCGAGTTCCGTGTCGGTGCGGGAGAAGAGGAGTTCGGTGGTGCTCATCAGAGGGTGCCTTCCGGGGCGGCGAACTGCTGGAACGCGATGGACTTCTCGACCTTGTAGTGCTCGCGGCCGAGGAGCTCACCGACGATGTACGCGTTCCGGTACGCCGCCATGCCCAGGTCGGGCGAGGTGAGGGAGTGGTTGTGGGTGGTGCCGTTCTGCAGGTAGACCCCGCGGCCCGTGGTGTCGATGCTGTAGTTGCGGGCGGCGTCGAGACGGCCGTGCCCGTCGAAGTTCAGCCGGTCGCGCACCGGGTTCAGGAACTCCGGGAACGTGTACTTGTAGCCGGTGGCCAGCACCAGGCCCTCGGAGGCGAGGGAGAAGTCCCGCTCCTGCTCCTCCTGGCGCAGCCCCAGCGTGTACGTGCCCGTGGTGGTGTCGTACGCGGTGCTGTTCAGGGAGGTGTTGGTCAGCAGGGTGGTCGGGACCTGGCCCGGCATGCTGATCTTCTTCTGGTAGAGCAGGTCGAAGATGGCGTTGATCAGGTCGCCGTCGATGCCCTTGAAGAGGTTCTTCTGCTGGGTCTCCAGCCGGTACCGGGTGTCCTCGGGGAGCGCGTGGAAGTAGTCCACGTACTCGGGGGAGGTCATCTCCAGGGTCAGCTTCGTGTACTCCAGCGGGAAGAACCGCGGTGAGCGGGTGACCCAGTTGAGCTGGTAGCCGTGGACGTCGATCTCGGCGAGGAGGTCGTAGTAGATCTCGGCCGCGCTCTGGCCGGAGCCGATGAGGGTGATCGACTTCTTCTTCTGCAGCTCCGCCTTGTTCTGCATGTAGGCGGAGTTGTGCAGGAAGTCGCCGCCCAGGCCCTCGCAGGACTGCGGGACGTGCGGCGGGGTGCCGGTGCCCAGGACCAGGCGGGGGGCCCGGTGGGTCTCGCCCTTGTCCGTGTGGACCTCGTACAGGCCGGCCTGCTCGTCGTAGGTGACCTCGGTGACCGAGGTGGACCACCGGACGTTGTCGAGGCGGTCGGCGGCCCAGCGGCAGTAGTCGTTGTACTCGGCCCGCAGCGGGTAGAAGTTCTCCCGGATGTAGAAGGAGTACAGCCGGTCCTTGTCCTTCAGGTAGTTCAGGAAGGAGAAGGGCGAGGTCGGGTCGGCGAGCGTGACCAGGTCCGACATGAAGGGCGTCTGCAGGTGGGCGCCGTCCAGGAACATTCCGGCGTGCCACTCGAAGTGCGGCTTCGACTCGATGAAGAGACCGTCGATCTCGTCGAGCGGGGCGGTCAGGCAGGCGAGTCCCAGATTGAACGGACCGACGCCGATGCCGATGAAGTCGTGGGTCTTAGCGGTGGAGGGCAAGGGATTCTCCCAGGAACTGCTCGGCATGTGCGGCGAGAAGGTCGAGGACGGCAGCGATGTCGGCCGTCGTGGTCTGCGGGTTGAGGAGGGTGAACTTCAGGTACTGCTTCCCGTCCACCTTGGTGCCGGCGACGACGGCCTCACCGGAGGCGAACAGGGCCTTGCGGGCGTGCAGGTTGGCCTCGTCGACCAGGTCGCCGCGGACGTCCTCGCCCTGCGGGACGTAGCGGAAGACGAGGGTGGAGATCTGCGGCTTGACGACGACCTCGAAGCGCGGGTCGGCGTCGATGATGTCCCAGCCGGCCGCGGCCAGGTCGATGACCTCGTCGAAGAGCGAGCCGACACCGTCGGCGCCCATGACGCGCAGGGTCACCCAGAGCTTGAGCGCGTCGAACCGGCGCGTGGTCTGGATGGACTTGTCGACCTGGTTGGGGATGCGCTCCTCGGCCATGCGGCGCGGGTTGAGGTAGTCCGCGTGGTACGTGGCGTGCTTGAGGGTGTCGCGGTCGCGCACCAGGATGGCGCTGGAGCTGACCGGCTGGAAGAACGACTTGTGGTAGTCGACCGTGACCGAGTCGGCGCGCTCGATGCCGTCGAGGAGGTGGCGGCGGGTCGGGGACGCCAGCAGTCCGCAGCCGTAGGCGGCGTCCACGTGCATCCACGCGGAGTGCTCGTCGGCCAGGCGGGCGATCTCGGGGAGCGGGTCGATGGACCCGAAGTCGGTGGTGCCGGCGGTGGCGACGACGGCCATCGGGAAGAGGCCCTCGGAGGCGCACTCCTCCAGTTCCAGGGCGAGCACCGCGGTGTCCATCCGGCGGTTGCGGTCGACCGGGACGGAGATGACGGCCTCGTAGCCGAGTCCGAGCATGGCGGCCGACTTCTGGACGCTGAAGTGGCTGGCCTCGGAGGTGAAGATGCGCAGCTTCGGCAGGAGTTCGGCCTTGGTGAGCTCGCGTCCCTCGTCGAGGGCCTTCTTCATGACCAGGCGGCAGGCCTCGTCACGGGCGAGGAGCAGTGCGTGGAAGTTGGACTGGCTGCCGCCGGAGGTGAAGATGCCGTCCGCGGCGGGGCCGAGGCCGATGCGCTCGGTGGTCCAGTCGATGAGGCGGCGCTCGATGAGCGTGCCGCCGATGGACTGGTCCCAGGTGTCGAGCGAGGAGTTGACGGCCGAGAGGATCGCCTCGCCGAGCACGGCGGGGATGACGACCGGGCAGTTGAGGTGGCCCAGGTAGCGCGGGTGGTGGAAGTACACCGCGTCGCGCAGGTAGACGTCCTCCAGCTCGTCCAGGACGGCGGCCGCGTCGGCGAGCGGCTTGTCCAGGTCGATCCCGTTGATGACCGGGGCGAGTTCGTCGACGGATATACCGGTGTGGGGCCGCTGCGTCGTCGCGAGTTTGGCGGCGACGCGGTCGACGCCCTCGGTGACGGAGCGCCGGTAGAGGTCCGCGGTCGTCTCGTTCAGCAGATGCGAGCGCATCAACTTTCCTCCGGGCAGGGGGTGGAGAAGGGGTGGGGTGTGGCGTGCGTGGATTAGGTTAGCCTAACCTTAGTATTTCGCCAAATGCAGACAGGCCCTGGCTGAAAAGCCAGGGCCTGCGGCAACTGCTCTATGGGGTAAGGGAACTGACTACAGCTCGGACGTCGGGTCCTCGCTGGGAGCCTTGCCCGCGTACGCCTCGGCGAGGAGCTGTTCCTCGCTCGCGCCGAGCCGCCAGTAGCCGGTGAAACGCACAGCGCGGCGGTCGACGGATCGTTCCTGCACGAAGTGCCGGCGGACCGCGCGAATCGTGCCCGCCTCGCCCGCCAGCCAGACGTACGGGGCAACGGCCGCGTCGGGTCCGGCCGCGCGCAGCGCGCTCAGCACCTGCTCCGTCCGCTCCCGGCCGTCGCTCTCGCGCACGATCCAGGTGATGTCGGCGTCGGCGGGCGCCCTGAGGTCGAGCCGGTCGTCCTCGTGCGGGACCTCGAACCAGGCCCTGACCCGGGTCCCGGCGGGCAGCCGGTCCAGGATCGCGGCCGCGGCCGGCAGGGCGGTCTCGTCCGCGTACATCCAGATCTCGTCGGTGTCGGCCGGCGGCTGGAAGCGTACGGACTTGTTCTCCGCGACGGCCGGTCCGATCGCCATGATCCGGCGGCCGGCCACCGCCCGCCCCGCCCAGCGGGACGCGGGGCTCGTGTCCCCGTGGAGGACGAAGTCGATGTCGACCTCGTCCGCCCCCTCGGGCGTACGGCGCTGCTCGCGCACCGTGTAGGAGCGCATCACCGGCCGCTCCTCGTCCGGCATTGCGCGCCAGGCGGTGAACCAGGTGTCCTCGTCCGTGGACGGGAGCACCGTGTGCTCCTGGCCGGACGCGGGCAGGAAGAGCGACAGGCTCTGGTCGAAGCCGCCCGAACGGAAGCCCGCGAGGGACTCCCCGCCGAACGTGACCCGCAGGAACGAGTGGCCCAGACGGCGCGTGCGGAGCACTTCGAGCTCGAAGAACCGGAAGTGTGCGACGGCCGGGGCGTCGGATGCGGTGGCGGTCATGCGGAGAGGTCCCCCTGGGAATCAGCCGGAGTGAAAGGCGGTCAGCCGAGCTTCTTGGCGTTCTGGATGGACTTCGCGAGGTCTTCCAGGATCTGCGCGCACTTGTCGTACGAGTAGATCGGCTCGGTCACGCGCGAGACGACCTGACCGGCCTTGACGGCGGGCAGCTCGTTCCAGGTCGGCTTGGCCTTCAGCTGCTCGGGCTGCAGGGTGCCGGTGCGGTTGTCGAGCAGGATGACGTCGGCCTTGTACTTGCCGGCGTTCTCCCAGCTGAGGGCCTCGAAGAAGCCGCTCTCGTCCAGCTTCTCGGGGGTGACGAACTCGACGCCGAGCTCCTTGAAGTACTTCAGGTCGGCCGCGGTGTCCGGGGTGGACGCGTAGAACAGGGCGTCGGCCCCGGAGCCGGCCAGCACCTTGACGCCGGGGTTCGCCTTGGTGGCCTCGCGGACCTTGGCGGTGGCGGCCTCGAAGCGCGCCTTGGAGTCGACGACGTTCTTGGCGCCCAGGTCGGCGCCCAGGGACTTGGCCAGGTCGGCCGTGCGCTCCAGGGCCTTGGGCATCGAGGTGTCGCCGCCCACGGAGACGGCGGCGGCCGGGGCCAGCTGCAGGATCTTGTCCTTGGAGGCCTCCGGGACGTACCAGTAGGTGCCGTCCCAGGTGTTGGTGACGAGGAGGTCGGGCTGGAGCGAGGCGTACTTCTCGACGTTGAACTGGTCGAAGACGTTGCCGAGGATCTCGACCTTGGTGACGTCGAGCGAACCGGCCTGGACGTCGGGCTTGCCGTCGGCGGTCGTGGTCGGGCCGAACACGCCCTTGACCGGGACGCCGTAGTCGTGGAGCGCGGCGGCGGTGCCGGTGAAGCCGACGATGTTCTTCGGCTTGGCCTTGGTGGTGACGTCCTTGCCGAGGTCGTCCTTGAAGGTCCAGGAGCCGGAGGTCGCGGCGCCGTTGTCCTTGCCGCCGTCACCCTTCGCCGAGTCGGTGCCACCGCACGCGGCGAGCGCAGCCACGAGGCCGAGGGCGCCGCCCGCCGCGATGAAACCGCGACGAGTGAAGGAAGAGGTTCGGGACTTGGGCATGTCGATGTCCGCTTTCGTGCGTGCCGGGGCGACCACTGGGCCGTTCGGTGAGAAGGTTAGCCTAACCTAAGACATTGTCCAGCGGTGGTCCAAGATCCGATCGTGAGGTGGATCACCCTCATCGAAGTCCGGGCCGACCGGCCGCAATCCCCATCACCCGCCGGTGAACCGGGCGTTCGCCCGGATCGCGCCGGCCGTCCCGCACCGAGGGACGCCGCTCAGGTGACGCCGATCATGAGCATGAATACTGGGCGCATGCGAAGGCAATGGTGGATAACCGCAGGAGTGAACCTGCTGATGGGAGTGCCGGCCGTCGTGCCGGTCTGGCTCCTTTGGTACATCGCCGTCAACGGGCCGCTCGCCGACCTCGGCTGGACCGTCCGGGAACCCACGGAGAACGACGGCATGATGCTGGTGATCCTGGTCCCGATCGTGACCGCGTCCGTGCTGCTGTGGTGGCTCGCCAACCACTTCGTACGGCGATGGAACACGGCGGCGGCCCGGGTCTACTGGCCCGTGTGCGCCCTGGTGACCCTGGTTCCCACGTTCGCGCTCATGGCCCTTCTGTGACCGCCCGCCGACATGCCGAAGTCCGGCGCGGGCACGGGGCCCACGCCGGACGTCGTCATCGGGTGCCTCAGCCGGCGAAGCCCAGCTCGCGCGCGATCAGCATGCGCTGCACCTCGCTCGTGCCCTCGCCGATCTCCAGGATCTTGGAGTCCCGCCACATGCGGGCCACCGGGTACTCGTTCATGAAGCCGTAGCCGCCGTGGATCTGGGTCGCCTCGCGCGCGTTGTCGACGGCGACCGTCGAGGAGTACAGCTTCGCGATCGCCGCCTCCTTCTTGAACGGCTCCCCGGACACCAGCCGCGACGCCGCGTCGCGCCAGCCGATGCGGGCCATGTGGGCGCGCATCTCCATGTCGGCGAGCTTGAACTGGATCGCCTGGTTGTCGCCGATCGCCTTGCCGAAGGCGTGCCGCTCCTTGGCGTACTTCACCGACTCGTCCACACAGCCCTGCGCGAGACCGGTCGCGAGCGCGGAGATGGCGATCCGGCCCTCGTCGAGGATCCGCAGGAACTGCGCGTAGCCGCGGCCCTCCTGGCCCACCAGGTTGGCCAGGGGGACCCGTACGCCGTCGAAGGACAGCTCACGGGTGTCCGAGGAGTTCCAGCCCACCTTGGAGTACGGCGCGGCCACCGTGAAGCCCGGGGTGCCGGACGGGACGATGATCGAGGAGATCTCCGGGCGGCCGTCCGCCTTGCGGCCCGTCACCGCGGTGACGGTGACCAGACCGGTGATGTCCGTACCGGAGTTGGTGATGAAGCACTTCGAGCCGTTGATGACCCACTCGTCGCCGTCCTTGACGGCGGTGGTGCGGGTGCCGCCCGCGTCGGAGCCGGCGCCGGGCTCCGTCAGGCCGAAGGCGCCGAGGATCTCGCCGGAGCACATCTTCGGCAGCCACTCGCTCTTCTGCTCCTCCGAGCCGAAGAGGTAGATCGGCATGGCGCCGAGGGAGACCCCGGCCTCCAGGGTGATGGCGACCGAGGAGTCGACGCGGGCCAGCTCCTCCAGGGCGATGCCGAGGGCGAGGTAGTCCCCGCCCATGCCGCCGTACTCCTCCGGGAAGGGCAGGCCGAACAGGCCCATGCGGCCCATCTCGGCGACGATCTCGTACGGGAACTCGTGCCGCTCGTACAGGTCGCCGATCTTCGGGGCGACGACGTCGTGCGCGAACGCCTCGACGGTGCGGCGGAGTTCCTCGTGCTCAGGGGTGAGCCGGTGGTCGAGGGACATGGTGTGACTACTCCTTGTGGGAGAGGGCGCGGACGGTACGGGAGGGGCTGGGGCGTCCCAGCTGTTCGGCCATCCACACGCTCGTGGCGGTGAGGGCGGCCAGATCGACCCCGGTCGCGATGCCGAGGCCGTCGAGCATCCACACCAGGTCCTCGGTCGCGAGGTTGCCGGTGGCGCTCTTCGCGTACGGGCATCCGCCGAGGCCGCCCGCGGAGGCGTCGACGGTGGTCACGCCGTGCTGGAGCGCGGCGAGGGTGTTGGACAGGGCCTGGCCGTAGGTGTCGTGGAAGTGCACGCCGATCCGGTCGGTCGTGACCCCGGCCTCGTTCAGTGCGGCGAGCAGGGCCTGGACATGGCCCGGGGTGGCCACACCGATCGTGTCGCCGAGGCTCAGCTCGTCACAGCCGAGGTCCAGCAGGGCCTTGGCGACGGAGACGACCTGATGGACCGGGACCGGGCCCTCCCAGGGGTCGCCGAAGCACATCGAGAGGTAGCCGCGGACGTGCGCGTCGCCCTCCTTGGCCCGGGCCACGACGGGCTCGAACATGGCGAGGGACTCGGCGACGGTGCGGTTGAGGTTGCGGGACGCGAAGGTCTCGGTCGCCGAGCCGAACACCGCGATACGGGTGGCCCCGAGGGCGAGCGCACGGTCGAGGCCGCGCTCGTTCGGGACGAGGACGGGCAGGTCCGCGGCGACGTCGGCGAGCTGCGGGAACAGCTCCTCCGCGTCCGCCAGTTGGGGCACCCACTTGGGGTGCACGAAGCTGGTGGCCTCGATGGTCGTCAGCCCGGCGGCGGCGAGGCGGTGGATGAACTCCGCCTTGACGGCCGTGGGGACGGCGCCCTTCTCGTTCTGCAGCCCGTCGCGGGCGCCGACCTCGTGGATACGGACCCGGGCCGGGAGGCCGGCGGCCGGGACGTTCATGGGCAGCCTGTTCACGCGGCGTCCTCCTTGCCCTCGTTCGCGTCCTCGTCCGGGGTGACGACGGCCAGGATCTGGTCCATGGCGACCGTGCTGCCGGGGGTCACGTCCAGCTCGGTGACGGTGCCGGCGTGCGGGGCGGAGATGACGTGCTCCATCTTCATCGCCTCGACGACGAGGAGGCTCTGCCCGGCCGCGACCTTGTCACCGACGGCCACCTTGACCACGGTGACGGTGCCGGGCATCGGGGCGGCGAGGGTGTCGGCGCCCGCGCTCGCCGCGCCGTGGGCGGACACCGGGTCGTGGTGCTGCACGTGCCAGGAGTCGGCGTCGCGGCCGAGCCAGGTCCCCTCCGGGGAGGTGGCGTGGCTGAAGCGGTGGGTGACGCCGTCGAGTTCGACGGTGACGGCATCGGGGGTGCGGCTGATGATCCGGGCTCGCGCCGGTGTGCCGGGGCTCTGCCCCAGACCCCGCGCCTCAATCGCCGGCGAGGCTGGATCGGCCCCGGCCTCATCGATCAGCAGCTCGTGGCCGGTGCCCTGGGCGCGGGATCGGACCGTCACCGGGTCTTGGCCGGGAAGGCGGAAGTGGTGGACCGTCCATGCGGGCGTGCCGCCCAGGCGCCAGCCGCTGGCGGCGTCGAACGGGTCGACCCACTGATTCAGCCCGTCCGGCGTTCGAGGACCGGGGGCCGGGGCGGAGCCCCGGTTTCGGGAAGGGGCGGGGTGGGGGATGTCCAGCAGCGCAGCGGCCGCGTACACCTCGGCCGGTACCCCCTCCGGGAGGAGCCCGGAAAGGTCCCGCTCGACCAGGCCGGTGTCCAGGTCGCCGGAAACGACGTCCGGGTGGGCCAGCAGCCTGCGCAGGAAGCCGGCGTTCGTCTGGACACCCAGGATCACGGTGTCGGCCAGCGCCGCCCGCAGCATGCGCAGGGCCGTCGGGCGGTCCGGGCCGTGGACGATGACCTTCGACAGCATCGGGTCGTAGGTGGAGCCCACCGGGACGCCCGCCGTCAGGCCGGAGTCCGTGCGTACCGCACCGCCCGAGGGCTCGGACAGGGCCAGCACCGTGCCGCCGGACGGCAGGAACCCGCGCGCCGGGTCCTCCGCGCAGACGCGGGCCTCGATGGCGTGCCCGGTCAGCGTCACCTCGGACTGGTCGAAGCCGAGAGGCGCGCCCGCCGCGACGCGCAGCTGCTGCTCCACCAGGTCCAGCCCGGTGATCAGCTCCGTCACCGGGTGCTCGACCTGGAGGCGGGTGTTCATCTCCATGAAGTAGTAGGAGGAGGGGTCGCCGCCCGGGACGATGAACTCCACCGTGCCCGCGCCGACGTACCCGCAGGAGCGGGCCGCGTCGACCGCTGCCGCGCCCATCGCCGCCCGGGTCTTCTCGTCGAGCAGGACCGACGGGGCCTCCTCGATGACCTTCTGGTGTCGGCGCTGCAGCGAGCACTCGCGCTCGCCCAGGTGCACCACGTTCCCGTGGGCGTCCGCCAGCACCTGGATCTCGATGTGCCGCGGCCGGTCCACCCACCGCTCGACCAGCAGGGTGTCGTCGCCGAAGGAGGACCGCGCCTCGCGGCGGGCCGCCGCGATCTCCTCGGCCAGCACCGCCTCGTCGCGTACCAGCCGCATGCCCTTGCCGCCGCCGCCCGCCGAGGGCTTGAGCAGCACCGGCATACCGATCTCCATCGAGGCGGAGACCAGTTCGGCGTCGGTCAGGCCGCTGCCCGAGGAGCCCGGTACGACGGGCACGCCCGCCGCCTTCACGGTCTCCTTGGCGCGGATCTTGTCGCCCATCAGGTTGATGGCGCTCGCCGGCGGCCCGATGAAGGCGAGGCCGGCGTCGGCGCAGGCCTGCGCGAAGGCCGCGTTCTCGGCGAGGAAGCCGTAGCCGGGGTGGACGGCCTCGGCGCCCGTCCGCTTCGCGGCATCCAGCAGCCGCTCCACCGACAGATAGCTCTCGGCGGCCGCGGCCGGGCCGATCCGGACGGCCGTGTCGGCCTCCCGGACATGGCGGGCGTCCGCGTCGGCGTCGCTGAAGACGGCCACGGAGCGGATGCCGAGCTGCCGCAGGGTGCGGATGACCCGGACCGCGATCTCGCCCCGGTTCGCCACCAGAACAGTGCTGAACATCAGTGAGGTCCTCACGTCACATACGGAAGATGCCGAAGCCCGAGTCGCCCAGCGGGGCGTTCGCGCACGCGGTCAGGGCCAGTCCCAGCACCTGCCGGGTTTCCATCGGGTCGATGACCCCGTCGTCCCACAGCCGCGCGGTGGCGTAGTAGGCGTTGCCCTGCTCCTCGTACTGCGCGCGGACCGGGGCCTTGAAGGCCTCCTCGTCCTCGGCGGGCCATTCCTGGCCCGCGCCCTCGATCTGGTCGCGCTTGACCGTGGCGAGCACCGAGGCAGCCTGCTCCCCGCCCATCACGGAGATCTTGGCGTTGGGCCACATCCACAGGAAGCGGGGCGAGTACGCCCGGCCGCACATCGAGTAGTTGCCGGCGCCGTACGAGCCGCCGACCACCACCGTCAGCTTCGGCACCCGGGTGCAGGCCACCGCCGTCACCATCTTGGCGCCGTGCTTGGCGATGCCGCCGGCCTCGTAGTCCTTGCCGACCATGAAGCCGGAGATGTTCTGGAGGAAGAGGAGCGGGATGCCGCGCTGGTCGCACAGCTCGATGAAGTGCGCGCCCTTCTGCGCGGACTCGGCGAACAGGATGCCGTTGTTGGCGATGATCCCGACCGGGTGTCCGTGGATCCGGGCGAAGCCGGTGACCAGCGTCTGGCCGAACTCGGACTTGAACTCCTGGAAGCGGGAGCCGTCCACGATCCGGGCGATGATCTCGCGGGCGTCGTACGGGGTGCGCGAGTCGACGGGGACCGCGCCGTACAGCCCGTCCGGATCCACCTTGGGCTCTTCCGGCGCCTCGACCGACCAGGGCAGGGCCCCGCGCTCGGGCAGGGTCGCCACGATGTTCCGTACGATCCGCAGCGCGTGCGCGTCGTCCTCCGCGAGGTGGTCGGTCACGCCGGAGATCCGGGAGTGGACCTCGCCGCCGCCGAGCTCCTCGGCCGTGACCACCTCACCGGTGGCGGCCTTCACCAGCGGCGGGCCGCCGAGGAAGATCGTGCCCTGGTTGCGGACGATGACGGCCTCGTCGCTCATGGCCGGTACGTACGCCCCGCCCGCCGTGCAGGAGCCGAGGACGGCGGCGATCTGCGGGATGCCGGCCCCGGACATGCGGGCCTGGTTGTAGAAGATGCGGCCGAAGTGCTCCCGGTCGGGGAAGACCTCGTCCTGCATGGGGAGGAAGGCGCCGCCGGAGTCGACCAGGTAGAGGCAGGGGAGACGGTTCTCCAGGGCCACCTCCTGGGCGCGCAGGTGCTTCTTGACCGTCATCGGGTAGTACGTGCCGCCCTTGACGGTGGCGTCGTTCGCCACGATCACGCACTCGCGGCCGCTGACCCGGCCGATGCCCGCGATGACCCCGGCGGCGGGGGCCGCGCCCCCGTACATGCCCTCGGCGGCCAGCGGGGCCAGCTCCAGGAAGGGTGACCCCGGGTCGAGGAGGGTGTCCACGCGGTCGCGCGGGAGGAGCTTCCCGCGGGCGGTGTGGCGGGCGCGGGCCTTCTCGCCGCCGCCGAGCCGGGCCGCGTCGAGCCGGGCGCGCAGCCCCTCGGTCAGCTCGCGGTGGGCGGCCTCGTTGGTCCGCCAGGCCTCGGACGCCGGGTCCGCGGCGCTCGTCAGCACTGGTGCCTGCTGCATCGGTCGAGCTCCCTTGCTCGTTCCACTTGCTCGGTGCACGCTGTTAGTGAGCGTTAACGTGTATGGACAGGTTAACGACCGCTAACGGCCCTGTCTAGAATGGTTTCCCATGAGCACCAGAGCGGCCGCCCCCACCCGTCGCGAGCAGATCCTCAGTGAGGCCGCTCGTCTCTTCGCCGCGCGTGGATTCCACGGCGTGGGCGTCGACGAGATAGGGGCCGCGGTGGGCATCAGCGGCCCCGGCCTGTACCGGCACTTCGCGGGCAAGGACGCCATGCTCGCCGAACTGCTCGTCGGCATCAGCGAGCGGCTGCTGACCGGAGGCCGGCACCGCGTGGCGGAGGCGGCGGGCGACCCGGCCCGGGTGCTGTCCTCCCTCATCGACGGCCACATCGACTTCGCGCTCGACGACCGGGCCCTGATCACCCTCCACGACCGCGAGCTCGACCGGCTCCGGGACGCCGACCGCAAGCTCGTACGGCAGCTGCAGCGCCAGTACGTGGAGCTGTGGGTGGAGGTCGTACGGGAACTGCACCCGGAGGTCGCCGAGGCGGAGGTACGGGTCTCCGTGCACGCGGTCTTCGGCCTGCTCAACTCCACCCCGCACCTGGCGGCCTTGGGGCGCGAGGCGGTGGAATCGCTGCTGCGGCGCCTCGCGCACGGGGCGTTCGGGGCGCTGTCGGCATGACCCGCGGCGTCCGCCGACCGGAATGGACGCGCCGCCTCCGCCCCGGCGGCGGCAGAATGGCCCGTATGCCGAAGCCGATAGAGACGCCCGTACCCACCCGCGCCGAACTCATCGACCACCTGGTCCGCACGCGGATCGCGGGGCAGGTCGCCACGCCGCGCGACAACAACCTCAGTCACTACCGCAAGCTCGCCAACGGCGACCGGCACTACTGGCTCGGCCTGGAACTGGGCGACCGCTGGACGGACGAGCAGGACGTGCTCGCGGTGATGGCGGAGCGGTGCGGCGTCGTGGACGACCCCGAGGTCCGGTTCGGCCAGGACACCATCGACCCCGAACTGACGGTGGCCGGCCTGGACCGGCTGGCGGCGCGGGTGCGCAAGGCGGCGCTGGACCGGCAGAGCGTGCTCTTCGCCACCGGTCACCCGGGCGGCCTCCTGGACGTCCACCGCGCCACGGCGGCGGCCCTGCGGGCGGCGGGCTGCGAGATCGTCGTCATCCCGCAGGGGCTGGTGGCGGACGAGGGTTCGGTGTGGCAGTTCGCGGACGTCGCGGTCCTGGAGCGGGGCGCGACGCTGTGGCACACCCACTCGCCGGAGCCGATGGCCGCGATCCTGGACGGCCTGACGGCCCAGAACCGCCCGCTGCCGGACCTGGTCGTGGCCGACCACGGCTGGGCGGGCTGCGCGGCGCAGCGCGGCCTGGACGCGGTGGGCTACGCGGACTGCAACGACCCGGCCCTGTTCATCGGCGAGGCGGAGGGCACCCTCCAGGTGACGATCCCCCTGGACGACCACGTCCGCGACCCGCGCTACTACGACCCGATGGTGGCGTACTTCCTGGACGCGGCGGGCCTGTTGGGGGAGTAGCGCGGAGGAGCACAGGGAAAAGCCCCGGCCGGGAGCATCCGGCCGGGGCTTCCTCATGCGGCCAGTGTCACGATCAGGCAGACGACGAAAAAGATGACAGAGGCGAATTCCGGTGCGAGGCTGGACCGCTGCTGGCGCATCGGCCCTCCCGGCGCCCCGGACGCGGCATGTCGCATGGCTTCCATGTCGGCCAAGAGCTGCATTCTCGCATTTTTTCCGCCCAGGACCCTTTGAAAGGCCCGAGGGTGAAATTCCCCGTCCCCGCCGGCTGATCTATTCGCCAGACAAAGGTGATGCCCAAGGGGAGTTCGCTGCCATGTCATTTCGGAAATCTCCGACCACGGAACCCATACCGTGCGATAGGGTTCGCGGACAACGAGATACTCCTTCTCCGTGCGCAAACCAGGGGCGAAATGGAATCGCCATACGATGCACACGAAGACGGGGCAGGCCATCAACGCCGCGGCCAGTGGGCGGTAAGAGTCGTGCGTCGAGCTGATGGCCTCGACCAAGACGATCGCCGGAATGGCGAGGAATATTCCAGAATAGAGGAGGCCTTTCAGTGTACTGCTTGTCGACCTCTTCATCGTTGCCAAAATCCCCTGTACCCCCAAGCGCTCACGACCCTGTCGGTTATATTCTGCGCAATGGCCACGTCGCCAGCAAGTAAGAAAGCAGACCGACTGCGTCCCCCACGAGTGGCCGTACTGTCCCGCTTGTGGCGGTGGTTGTCAGTGGCCGTGGTTACGGTCGCCGTATGCCGAAGTCTCCGAAGGCGCGCAACCCGCTGTCCGTCCTGGCCGAGGATCCCCAAAGGCGGGCCCTCGGGCTTGAGTTGCCGCGCGGTGCGCTGATCGACCGGCCCGGCCGGCGGGGGTGGTGGAGGGAGCCCGAGCCATTGCTGTGGGTGTCCGACGAGGCCGTGGGGGTCGGGGCGCTCGCCGCGTACCGGAGTCCCGCGCTCGCGGCCGCCGGGCTGCAGGCCGTGCTGCTCCAGGGGCGGCGCGGGCTGGAACGGTGGTGGCAGGACCGGGAGTTCATGCCGGAGCGGATGTCCGACCCCGACGACCACCACGTCGAGCCGGTGCTGCGCGAGTTCTGGAGCAGAGTGGTTCCCGATCCGGAGGAGGTGGAGGAGGGCGAGGAGCTCATCGCGCCCTTCGGCAGGGACTGGCCCGGGCTCGCGGAGGACGGGCCGGACGGCTCGGACGATCCGGACGCCCTGGCCTGCGAGCTCGCGGACGCGCTGATCGCGAGCGGCTTCCTGCCGAGCCCGCGGCTCGCGCTGGTCCCCGCGGGCCGCGGGGCCGACGTACCCACCGCCGTGGGTTGGTGCGGCCCGACCAACCACGAGAACGACACCGCCTTCATCAGCACGGTCCTGCGCTCCTGGGAGGACCGCTTCGGCGCCCGCGTCGTCGCCCTCGGTTTCGACGAGCTCCACGTGTCCGTGGCGGCCCCGCCCCGTACGCTCGCCCGCGCGCTCCCCGTCGCCGCGGAGCACTTCGCCTTCTCGCCCGACAACATCTGGCAGGGCTCCGGGAGCATCCGCGCCTACGCCGACGAGGCGGTCACCGGCAGCAACCACTGGGGGTTCTGGTGGGACTGAGCGGCCAGGCGGACGTCACGCACGCGGGACGCGTACGACACCCTCCTGGATGACCGTCACGGCCAGCCGGCCGTCCTGCGTCCAGATGCGGGCCTGGCCGAGGCCCCGGCCCGCGGCCGCCGAGGGCGACTCCTGGTCGTACAGCAGCCACTCGTCCGCGCGGAACGGCCGGTGGAACCACATCGCGTGGTCCAGCGAGGCGCCGACCACGTCGCCCACCGCCCAGCCGCCGCGCCCGTGCGCGAGCAGCACCGAGTCCAGCAGGGTCATGTCGGAGACGTAGGTGGCCAGGCAGGTGTGCAGCAGCGGATCGGCGCTGTCCAGCTTGCCGGCCGTACGGAACCACACCTGCGAGCGCGGCTCCACCGGCTCGCCGATGCTGCCCCAGGGCGGGGTCGTCGCGTAGCGCAGGTCCACCGCCTCCCGCGTCTCGATCAGCCGCTCCACCGTGCCGGGGTCGCGGAAGATCTCGCGGTACGCGGGCAGCGACTCGGCCGCGGTGGGCAGGGACTCCGGGTCCGGGGCGGACGGCATGGCGACCTGGTGGTCGAGGCCGTCCTCGTACGTCTGGAACGACGCGGAGAGGTGGAAGATCGGCTGGCCGTGCTGGACGGCGACGACCCGGCGCGTGGTGAAGGAGCGCCCGTCGCGGATCCGGTCCACCGAGTAGACGATGGGCGCGGAGGTGTCCCCGGTGCGCAGGAAGTAGGAGTGCAGCGAGTGCGCGATGCGGTCCGCGGGGACGGTCCGGCCGGCCGCGACCAGGGCCTGGGCCGCGACCTGGCCGCCGAAGACGCGCGGTACCAGCGAAGGACGGCTGGTACCGCGGAAGATGTTCTCCTCGATCTGCTCGAGGTCGAGCAGATCGAGGAGCGTCGTCAGTGCCTGGTTCATGGGGGAAGGGTAGGTGCCCGGATTCCTTACAGGCCCATGGACTTGGCGATGATGGACTTCATGACCTCGCTGGTGCCGCCGTAGATGCGGTTCACGCGGTTGTCGGCGTACAGGCGGGCGATCGGGTACTCGTTCATGTAGCCGTAACCGCCGTGCAGCTGGAGGCACTTGTCGATGACGCGGTGCGCGACCTCGGTGCAGAACAGCTTGGCGGAGGCGGCCTCGGCGGCGGTCAGCTCACCGGCGTCCAGGGCCTCCAGGGCGCGGTCGGCGACGGCCTCGGCGGCGTCCACCTCGGCCTGGCAGGAGGCCAGCTCGAACTTGGTGTTCTGGAAGTGGGCGACCGGCTTGCCGAAGACGGTGCGCTCGGTCACGTACTGCTGGGCGAACCGGATGGCGGCCTTGGCCTGCGCGTAGGCGCCGAAGGCGATGCCCCAGCGCTCGGAGGGCAGGTTGGCGCCGAGGTAGTAGAAGCCCTTGTTCTCCTCGCCGAGCAGGTCCTCGACCGGGACCTTCACGTCGACGAACGCCAGCTCGGCGGTGTCGGAGGTGCGCAGGCCCAGCTTGTCCAGCTTGCGGCCGATGGAGTAGCCCTCGGACTTGGTGTCCACGGCGAAGAGGGAGATGCCGAAGCGGCGGTCCTGCTCGCTGGGGGCGGAGGTGCGGGCGCAGACGATCACGCGGTCGGCGTGGACGCCACCGGTGATGAAGGTCTTGGAGCCGTTGAGGACGTAGTGCGTGCCGTCCTCGGAGAGCTTGGCGGTGGTCTTCATGCCCGCGACGTCGGAGCCGGTGCCCGGCTCGGTCATCGCGAGGGCCCACATCTCCTCGCCGGAGACGAACTTCGGCAGGTAGCGCTTCTTCTGCTCGATGTCGGCCAGCATCTTGATGTAGGGGAGGGCGAGCAGCACGTGCACGCCGGAGCCGCCGAAGTTGACGCCCGCGCGCGAGGTCTCTTCGTAGAGGACGGCCTCGAACTTGTGGGTGTCCAGGCCCGCGCCGCCGAACTCCTCGGGCACGTTGATGCCAAAGACGCCCAGCTCGCCGAGCTTGTAGTAGAAGTCGCGCGGCGCCTGACCGGCTGCGAACCACTCGTCGTAGACCGGGACGACCTCGGCCTCGATGAAGGCGCGGATGGTCTCGCGGAATGCCTCGTGGTCCTCGTTGAAAACGGTACGGCGCACAGCCGGCTCCCTTCGGTTGCGGCGGTCCGCCGCCATGCCTAAGCGCTTGCTCAGGCTAAGTTACCGGCCAGTCAAACTAGCTGTCCAGAGCGGAGGCCCTGCAGAAAGGGTGGGGTGGCTCACCCCGGCCCTCCGGAAGCGACCCCCGGCGGTGACCCCGGCGGTGACCCCGGCGGAGGGGGTTCGTCCGCGCCGCGGTGGCCGAAATGTGGCCGGAATGCGCTCAAGAATGCCTTGTTCGTGGTCTCACGTACCGATTCGCCCTCCCCTAATCTGCCCGGCATGCCACTTTTCCGGAGAGCGAAAAAGGCCGGCGCGGGTGTGGGCGGGGGGTCGGGCGGCGGACCGGGCGGGGGGCGCGGCGGGTCGGAGCCGTCCCCGGTACCGGCCTGGTGCGCGTGGTTCAGCCCCGCCGACTGGCACGCCTTTGAGGCGCTCCTCAACGATGTCTTCCTGGACGGGAACGCGAGCGGGCCGCCCATGCGCTTCGGTGAGCACCGTCACCTCTCGCGCGCCGCCGAGGGCGAGCCGGTGCACCGCTGGACCTCGCGGAGATAGCCGAACTGGTCCGGGCACTGCCGCACACGAACTGGCGGTCGGCCACCGTCTCCTTCCTGAACCAGAAGCAGCGGCTCGCCGAACGGCGGCGCGAACTGCACCGGGCGGGCTTCGCCGAGGTCCGCCACCTGCTCATGCCGAGGCTGGTCACCGTCGACTCGGTGGGCGAGGGGCACGCGGTGGCGACGGCCCTCACCGAGGAGCTCGCGGCCGTCGTGATGATCCACGTGGGCGGCGACTTCTCCGCCCCCGTACCGCCCGACCAGTTCCGCTCCTGGCAGGTGGACGAGTCCGAGGTGTGGGCCGCCGCCATGGCCAACCTCGACGCCGCGCCGGTCTCCCTCCAGTACAACGAGGACGAGAACCCGCTGGTGAACGTCGAGGGCGAAGGCGGCTACACCTCGACCCACCTGCTGCGCGCCGCCGACCTCGTCGACCGCCCGGCGCCCCACGGCATCCTCGCGATGGTCCCCTTCCACGGCCACCTGATGCTGTGGGCCGTCGAAGGGCCGGAGCTGCACACCTGCGTGATCGCCTACGGACCGCTCGTCCGGAAGATGTGGGAGGACGCACCGGAGGGGTACCGGCTGAGCTCGCGCCTGCTGTGGATCGGGGAGGACGGGATCGAGTCGGTCGGGGTCGAGCCCGCCCCGCCCGGCAGCAAGGAGCCCGGGGTGATCACCGGCTCCGCCGCCTTCGTGGAGATGCTCTCCGCCTTCCGCCCGCCGGACGGCCACCGCGGCTGAGCGGGATCCTCGCCCTCACCCGGCGGCGACGCGCAGCGCGAACCACAGCTCCATCCGCACGTCCGGGTCGTCCAGGTCCCGGGCCAGCAGTCCGGCGGCGCGGCCGACGCGCTGGCGGACGGTGTTGCGGTGGACGCCCAGGGCCGTGGCCGTGCGGTCCCAGTTGCCGTGGTGGGCCAGCCAGCCGCGCAGGGTCTCCCGCAGGGCGGGGGAGAGCGGCCCCAGCAGGGCCTCGGCATGGGCGCGCGCCTCGGCCTCGCCGACCAGGCCCGCGAAGCCGGGGTCGGTGTGGCGGGCCAGCGGGGTACGGGCGGCCTCCGCGCGCTGAAGGGCCCGCGCGGCCTGGGCGTCGGCCGTGGCCAGGGCGGCGGGCGCGGAGGGCGCGGCCGGGGCGCTCACCCCGAGCCGCCAGCCGGGCTGCGCGGCGGGCTCCCGGTCCGTGAGCAGCCGCAGGCCGCCCTCGTGCGGGTCCAGCAGTACGGTGCCCAGCGCGGCCGCGAGGGCCTGCGGATCCCCGGACCCGCGGGCGTGGACGGCGTACCAGGGCCCGGCCGTCAGGGCCGCGGCCGGATTCCCGTCGAGCAGCAGCCGGGTCAGGGCCGCCGCCTCCGCCCCGGCGGGCCGCTCGGCGGTGAGCAGGGCCAGCAGGACGGCGGCGATGGAGGCGATGGTGTGGTCGCCCGGGGTCCGGGCCGCCGTGGCCAGGGCCAGCACCCGGCCCCCGCCCACGGCGTACGCGGCCAGGCTCGTGGCGCCGACGGCGTCGGTGGCGGTGGCGGCGGACCCCGGGGCCACGCGGCGGGCCAGGGTGTCCACCGCGTCGAGCGCGTCCGTGCCGGGAGCCGTACCGGCGGTGAGGGCGCCGGGAGCTCCGGTCGTCCCGGCGGTCCGAGGCGGGACCTCGGCCCGCCCACCGCCCCCGCCCCCCGGTGTGAGCAGGGCGGCCCAGCCGCCGATGCTCGCCGCCAGCCGGGACAGGACCGCCGGGACCGGGTCCGGGCGGGCGGCGGCCGCCGCCAGGGCCTGCTGGGCCTCGGCGACCCGGCGCAGCTCCCGCGTACGGGCTTCCGCCATCAGCCGCCCGACGGTACGGGCGACCGCGGTGAAGGGGGTCCCCGGCGGGACCTCCACGAGCGGCAGGCCGTACCGCTCGCACGCCTCGGCCAGGCCGGGCGGGACCACCTCGTGCACCGGGGTCACGCCGAAGCCGAGCGCGGCGGCTCCGGCGCGGGCGAGCCGGCTGACGTAGGCCGCCGCTCCGGCCTGCGCCAGCGAGGCCCCTGCCGTCAGCAGCAGCTCGCCGCCCAGCAGGTACGGGGACGGGTCCGCCATCTCGGAGGCGTGTACCCCGTGCACCTCCGCCGTCCGCGGCCCCGCGAGATGCCGCAGCCCGAGCGCCCGCTCCCCGAGCAGCCCACCGAGCAGCACGGGCGGCGTCATCGGCTCCCCGGCGGGAGCTCCGGGCCCGGCTCCTGCCGGAGCCCCCGCCGGAGCCCCCGCCGGAGACTCCGCGGGAGACTCCGCGGGAGGCCCCGCCGGTCCCTCCGTGGGCCCGGCCCCCGCCGCCGAGCCGTTGCCGGGTTCCGGGTCGCCGGGAAAGGTAGCCATGGATGCTCCGTACATATCAGCTGCATCAGATGGATGAAACGTACACTCCCCACCCCTGGGTGGCCCGCTTACGCTCGAAGTACCGCACACGTCAGGCCAGAGAAAGAGGCACAGCCATGAGCACGCAGCCGCGCGGCCCCGTCGACTCCTCCCGCATCCCGCGCTACGCGGGCCCGGCGACCTTCGCCCGTCTGCCCCGCCTCGACGAGGTCGGCTCCGCCGACGTCGCCGTCGTCGGCGTGCCCTTCGACTCCGGCGTGTCCTACCGCCCCGGCGCCCGCTTCGGCGGCAACGCCATCCGTGAGGCCTCGCGCCTGCTGCGCCCGTACAACCCGGCCCAGGACGCCTCCCCGTTCGCGCTCGCCCAGGTCGCCGACGCCGGTGACATCGCCGTGAACCCCTTCAACATCAACGAGGCCGTCGAGACGGTCGAGGCCGCCGCCGACGAGCTGCTCGGCGCGGGCTCCCGTCTGATGACCCTGGGCGGCGACCACACCATCGCCCTGCCGCTGCTCCGCTCCGTCGCGAAGAAGCACGGCCCGGTCGCGCTGCTCCACTTCGACGCGCACCTGGACACCTGGGACACCTACTTCGGCGCCGAGTACACCCACGGCACCCCGTTCCGCCGCGCCGTCGAGGAGGGCATCCTCGACACCGAGGCGCTCTCCCACGTCGGTACCCGCGGCCCGCTGTACGGCAAGCAGGACCTGGACGACGACGCCAAGATGGGCTTCGGCATCGTCACCTCGGCCGACGTCTACCGCCGCGGCGCCGACGAGGTCGCCGACCAACTGCGCCAGCGCATCGGCGACCGCCCGCTGTACATCTCCATCGACATCGACGTGCTCGACCCGGCGCACGCGCCCGGCACCGGCACCCCGGAGGCGGGCGGCATGACCTCCCGCGAGCTGCTGGAGATCATCCGCGGTCTGTCCTCCTGCAACCTCGTTTCCGCCGACGTCGTCGAGGTCGCCCCGGCGTACGATCACGCCGAGATCACCTCGGTCGCGGCCTCGCACACCGCGTACGAGCTGACCACGATCATGTCGCGACAGATCGCGCAGGCGAAGGGCAAGTAAGCGAAGTGACGCACGACCACGACCTGGTACTCCGTCCCACCGAAGCCCAGAAGGCGGCCGCGCTCGCGCCGCCGCCCGGGCGGACGGGCGGGGACCTGGTCGTGGAAACGCTGCGCTCGCTCGGCGCGAACACCGTCTTCGGCCTGCCCGGCCAGCACGCGCTCGCCCTCTTCGACGCGGTCGGCCGCTCCGACCTGCGCCTCGTGGGGCTGCGCACGGAGAACAACGCGGGCTTCGCGGCCGACGCGTACGGCCGGATCACGGGCGAGGCGGTGCCGCTGCTGCTCTCCACCGGCCCGGGCGCGCTGATGGCGCTGCCCGCCCTGGCGGAGGCGGCGGCCGCCTCGGCCCCGGTCCTCGCGATCTCCTCCCAGGTCCCGGTGGCGGGCCTGGGCGGCGGGCGGCGCGGGCACCTGCACGAGCTGCGCGACCAGTCGGCGTCCTTCCGGGACGTGGTGAAGTCCGTCCACACGGTCCGCACCCCCTCCCAGCTCCCCTCGGTGATCGCGGAGGCCTGGGAGTCGGCCCTGACCGCCCCGCACGGCCCGGTGTTCGTCGAGATCCCCGAGGACGTGCTGCGGGCCGAGACCGTCATCCCGCAGGTCACGGGCGTGGACGCGACCCCGCACGAGCTGGCCCCGCGGCCCGAGCTCACCGCCGTGGCCGCCCACTGGCTGGAGAACGCCACCCGTCCGGTGATCATCGCGGGCGGCGGTGTCGTCCGCTCCGACGCGGCCGGCAAGCTCAAGCAGCTCGCCGAGCGCCTGAACGCACCCGTCGTCACCACCTTCGGCGGCAAGGGCGCCTTCCCGTGGACCCATCCGCTCTCCCTCCAGTCCTGGCTGGAGGACCGCCACATGACCGACTTCCTGGAGGACGCGGACGTCCTGCTGGTGGTCGGCTCGGGCCTCGGTGAGCTCTCGTCGAACTACCACACGTTCTTCCCGACGGGCCGGGTCGTCCAGATCGAGGCGGACCTCGGCAAGCTGGAGTCGAACCACGCCGGCCTCGGCATCCACGCGGACGCCCGGCTGGCGCTGCAGGCCCTGCTGGAGACGGTGTCCGAGCGCGAGGACCCGTCCGCCCCGGAGCGCGTCCGGCTGGTCCTCGCGGACATCGCGGCCCGCCTCGCCACCCAGGACGTGGCCCTCGAACAGGAGCTCCTCGGCTCGATCCGGGCCGCCCTCCCGGCCCGCTCCCCGTCCTTCTGGGACATGACGATCCTGTCCTACTGGGCCTGGTCCGCCTTCGACCCCAAGCACCCCAACACCATGCACTCGGCGCAGGGCGCGGGCGGCCTCGGCTACGCCTTCCCGGCGGCCCTCGGCGCGTGCGTCGCGGAACCGGACACCCCGGTGCTGGCGGTGTCCGGCGACGGCGGCGCGATGTACTCGGTCGCGGACCTGGCCACGGCGAGGCAGCACGACCTCGACGTCACCTGGCTCATCGTGGACGACGGCGGCTACGGCATCCTGCGCGAGTACGGCTGCGGCACCGGCACCCAGCTGGCCGGCCCCGACTTCGTGGCGCTGGCACAGTCCTTCGGCGTCCCGGCCTCCACCACCACCCCGGAGTCCCTCCGCGAGGACCTCGCGAAGGCCCTCAAGACCCCGGGCCCCTCGGTGGTGGTCCTTTCGGCCACCTTGCGGATCTTCGCCCCGACCCACGTCGAGGCTCCGGACACGGCTGGCTAAGGTAGCGGCGCCGGCACAGATCGTCCGGCGGGAGCCGACCAGGGGGAGCGATGTCGTTCGAGGGCGAATGGAGCCGGCAGAAACAGACCGCGGCAGAAGGCCCCCCGCCGCAGATGCGACTGAATCAGCTCCCCGCAGACCCGGGCGGCTCCCCGGCGCCCGGCAGCGGTAGCGGATACGGGGTGCTGGCCACGGCCCCGCCCGAGAAGAAGAAGGCGGCCAACACCATCGAGAACGTCCTGCAGCCCGGCACCACCAAGGCGGCGGACGCGGCCGACGAGCCCACCAAGAGCGCGGTCAAGGCCTTCAGCGGCTGGGATACGGCGGCGGGCCTGTCGAAGGCGCACACGCACTGGGACGACCAGGTGAAGCGCCTGATGGGACGGCTGAACTCGGAGAAGACGGCCCTGCGCGGCGCGTCGAACCTGTTCACCGGGAACGACCAGCTGACGGGCAGCAGCTTCCAGCCCGTGCAGTCCAAGGTCGCGGGACTGTAGGGGGAGACGTGCCGAACTACTCCGAGATCATGCAAACGGACCTGTCCGCGCTCACCACGGCCGCCGACGGCTGGAAGGCCATGGCGACGCAGTTCAAGACCATGGAGGACGTCTACAAGGACGAGGTCCAGAGCGTCTCCGCGGGCAACGGATGGCTGGGCTCCAGCGCCACGACCGCCGCCACCAACTCCTCCATGACGCGCAAGGAGTTCGCGGCGGCGCAGAAGGAGGCCCTGGCCATGGAGTCGCTGCTCCGTGACGCGCACGCCCGGTTCACGGACCTCAAGGGCCGGGTGGTGTCGGCCGTGGCGGACGCCAAGACCGCAGGAATGAAGGTCTCGGACGCCGGCATCGCGAGCTACGACTTCTCCAAGGCCGACCCGGCCAGCGTGAATGCGATCCGCCACGACCCCGACCTCCCGGAGATCGAGCGGTCCTGGACGAGCCGGATCAGCGACACGGTCAAGGCGGTCACCGAGTTCGACCAGGACGTCAAGACGGCCCTGCTGAACGCGTCGGGGGCCGACGGAACCTCGATGTTCGGCTTCAACTCCACGCCCGTCAACGACGTCGAGGCCGTGGAGGCGCTGGCCCTCACCCAGAAGATCCGTGACGGCAAGGCCTCGCCGGAGGAGCTGCGGCACTACAACGACGTCCTCAAGCAGAACTCCGGGGACAAGCACTTCAGCGAGGCGTACCTGCACGCGCTGGGGCCGAAGGACACCCTGCTGCTGGCGGACCAGATGAACCTGGCGTCCAACGACCGCGGCGCGTCGGCGGCCGACAAGAAGCTCTACGAGTCGATCAATTCCGGCCTCGCGGGGACGATCGCCTCGGGCACCAAGGACCCGGCCGGCTACGCCTACAAGCCGTTCGTGGACGGCCTCAAGGAGCAGGGCCCCGAGCTGGTTGCCAAGGGCCTGCGGCCGACGTACGGATACCAGGCGCTGGTCACCCTCATGTCGAACGGCAACGGCTACGGCAAGCAGTTCCTGAACGACCTCGGCGACGGCATGATCGAGGCCGAGAAGTCGAAGCCGCACATGTACTCCCACGCCTACGACTCCCAGCGCCCGAACCTCGTCTCCGACCCGCTGGACGGTCTGCTGGGCATCATGGCCAAGGACCCGGACTCGGCGACGTACTTCCTCGACCCCGAAGCGCCGGGCAACAAGAACGAGCACCTGAAGTACATGCTCACCGACCGCGACATGCCGGACCCCTGGATCTCGACCGGCGTCGGCCCGCCGATCGAGATGGACGGGGACAAGACGGCGGGCCTGGGCGCGGCCATCCAGGCGGCGGCCACCGGGCATGTGGACGGCGAGAAGCTGGGCCCGCCCGGCCCGCACACCGAGGGCCAGGCGCGGGTGATGCACAACGCCATCCGGCTCCTCGACGACGAGATGGGCGGGGACGAGTTCCCGGAGGACCTGGAGGGCCTCCGCCAGCCGATGGCGAAGGCCCTGGTCGACTACGTGGCCGACACCCACATCATCTTCAACGGTCAGCAGTCCGATTACGGCAGTGCGGCGGGCAGCGATTCCATCTTCGGATCGGGCGACAAAGCGCACATCGCGGTGGGCCAGGGCAGCCTGGTGCGTGTGGTCCGAGGCATCGCGGACGACGGACCGGCCTTCGCTCTGATGGTCGAGGCGGAGCGGGCGTACTCGGCGGACCAACTGGCGACGGCCCCCGAGTACTCGGGCGACTCCAAGCACGGAGCCAGCTCGAACTGGGACCACCGGAGCAAGGAGATCGGCACGGCGGCGGGCGCCCTCAACGGCATCGGTGCCGACGTCTACAAGGACAAGGAAGACGACCAGGTCCAGTGGGCGGAGGGAACAGCCGAGCACACAGCGGCGGGCCTGAACGGATTGATCGGCGAGATCCCGGTCGTGGGCACGGTCGGAGGCTCGTTGATCGACTCGGCCAAGTACGAGTGGGTCGAGGGGGTCAAGAGCGAGGTCGAGGATCAGGGGAAGCAGGATTCCAGCAAGAACTACGGGCAGGGCCTCGACGCGACCAACAAGCTCTTCGACGAGTGGGGCAAGCAGAGAGGCATCACGGGAGATGGTCCGTTCACGTCGGCGAAGGACAACGCTGGTGGCGGATACGAGGACGGACGGAACGCGGCTCGTGCGCATCTCAGGTCATAGTGGGGCCGGCAGGGCCGTCAAGCGATCGATTGCTGCCCTCGTGTGCGTGGCGGCGGTTTCCTCGTGTTCCGGGGAGAGCCCTGCGCCACGCGCTGATGACCTGTGCAGTGTCGCCGAGTCCTCGGACGAGGCCGCGGCGCTGCGGCAGATCATCGGTTCCGGAGACTACGAAACCCAGGTCGACTCGACCACCGATGCTCTGACGAGCCGGTTGAAGAAGGACTTGCGTGAGCGCAAGACCGACGACTGGACCACTCCTGCCGACATGTGCTCGTACGTCCCCGCGAACCAGTCAAAGCCGCACCGGGTGCGGGTGGAGTTCGGCTGGACTCCGCCCGCTGGGGCACAGGGGGCCAGGCCTGCGGTGAAGGACGCCAGCCGGTACGAGGTGAACGGCGCGCTCATCGAGACGGACGACATTGCGTCGCTGCTCCGCATTCGGTGTGATCTGCCGGGAGAGCTCGGAGCACCGTCGAAGCAGGTGTTGCTCTACGGGGACGTTTCCTACTCGATCAACATCCCGCGGACGGATATCGACCAGGCGGCCAGGGACCGGCAGACCACCTTCGCCTACCTCATGACCCGGCGTGTCACCGAGGCCCTCGGCTGTGAGAACAAGCCGCTGGACCAGGCTCCCGTGGTGAAGCCGGCGCCCAGCCCGTGAGGTGAGGGGCGGCCCTGACCCCGTCCGCCTCTGGCGCGGTCAGGCCGTCTCGTCCTGCGGAGCGGTGAACGCGACCGTGGATGTCCGGGCTCTCGGAGAAGTCCTCGGTGACGTCCTTGTCCCGGGTGAGTTTCCATCGTGCGTGGCTGCTCACCTTCCGGAAGGCGGTCGGCAACGCAATCCGCAGGCAGGGGGCGAGCCGGTACGGAATGCGAACAAAGGTGCGATCGAAGCGCTTGGGCCCGGGCTCCCCCATTCCGTTGTCGAGTGTCCTGAGTGCGGTTCGCCAAGCGTCGCTCGGCGGCACCGAGAAGGCAGCGCCCGAGATCGTCGCCGGGGTGCTCGGGCCGGCGGCCGGGGCGTCCGACCGTGTGCTCCCTCGGAGGTCCCGGCGGCGCCGGGCGTGTCAGCCGCCCGGCCGCCCTTCCTCCTCCTCGTAGGGATGGAGGAGGAGGCTGACCACGGCCACCCCCAGCGCCGTCCCCAGTCGTACCCACGGGTTCTCGGTCAGCAGTGCCACGATCTTCGCCGCGAGCAGTGCGATCAGGAACGCAGTGATGTAGGGGACGGCGGCGCGGACGGTGCGCTGCATGAAGCTGCTGCTGGTCGGCTGTTCGTGAGTGGACATGGTCCTCGATCCCTTCGCTGCGCCACCGGGGTCGGAGGGTGGCCGACTTCCAGCATCGGGGGCGCGGCCCGGTGGGCACAGATCCGGAAAGTCGGGACTTGACAGGTCCCGGCACGTCCCACTCACCGCCGCCGCCCCGCTCCCCCGTCGCCTCCCCACCCCGGTCGGACGCGGTCCGCGCGCCCCCGCCGTACGGCAGTGCGATTGTTGCGGCGGGATGAAATCCGCCGGTCGGAGCGTTGGCGCTTCCGGCAGGACAGGACGAACGGGGAGGCCTCACGTGGCGGCGGCAGAGACAGCGGCTGGGGAGAAACAGGGCTGGGGCAAGCGGCTGACGGCCTACACCTGGCGGTACAGGACCAATGTGCTGCTCGCGCTCGGCTCCTCGCTGGCCGGCATGGCCGTCATGGCGGTCGTGCCGCTGGTCACCAAGGTGATCATCGACGACGTCATCGGGGACCGGACCAAGCCCATGACGCCCTGGGCCGGGGCGCTCATAGCCGCGGCCCTGCTCGTGTACGTGTTCACCTACATACGCAGGTACTACGGCGGGCGCCTCGCCCTCGACGTGCAGCACGACCTGCGCACCGACATGTACGCCACGATCGCCCGCCTCGACGGGCGTCGGCAGGACGAGCTGAACACCGGCCAGGTCGTCGGCCGCGCCACCAGCGACCTGCAGCTGATCCAGGGCCTGCTCTTCATGCTGCCCATGACGATCGGGAACTTCCTGCTCTTCGGGATATCCCTCGGGATCATGCTCTGGCTCTCGCCGCTGCTGACCCTCGTCGCCCTGCTCATGGCCCCCGCCCTGTGGTTCATAGCCAAGCGCAGCCGCAAGAAGCTCTTCCCCGCCACCTGGTGGGCCCAGGGCCAGGCCGCCGCCGTGGCGACCGTCGTCGACGGGGCCGTGACCGGCGTCCGCGTCGTCAAGGGCTTCGGCCAGGAGGAGCAGGAGACCGGCAAGCTGCGCGAGGCCGGCCGCCGGCTGTTCGCCGGGCGGATGCGGACCATCCGGCTCAACTCGCGCTACACCCCCGCCCTCCAGGCCGTCCCCGCGCTCGCCCAGGTCGCCATGCTGGCCCTCGGCGGCTGGATGGCCACCAAGGGCCAGGTCACCCTCGGCACCTTCGTCGCCTTCTCCACCTACCTCGCCCAGCTCGTCGGACCCGTCCGCATGCTCGCCATGGTCCTCACCGTCGGACAGCAGGCCCGGGCCGGCGTGGAGCGCGTGTTCGAGCTCATCGACACCGAGCCCGAGATCCACGAGGGCACCCACGAGCTCCCCGCCGACGCGCCCGCCACCGTCGAGTTCGACGACGTCCGCTTCGGCTACGACCCCGAGCGGCCCGTCCTCGACGGGTTCTCGCTCTCCGTGGCGCAGGGCGAGACCGTCGCCGTCGTCGGGTCCTCGGGCAGCGGCAAGTCCACCGTCGCGCTCCTGCTGCCCCGGTTCTACGACGCCGACGGCGGCGCCGTCCGCGTCGGCGGCCACGACGTCCGCGAGCTGACGTACGACTCCCTGCGCGGCGCGATAGGCCTGGTCCCCGAGGACTCCTTCCTCTTCTCCGACACCATCCGCGCCAACATCGCCTACGGGCACCCCGGCGCCACCGAGGAACAGATCGAGGCCGCCGCCCGCGCCGCCCAGGCCGAGGGGTTCATCCAGGCCCTGCCCGCCGGGTACAACACCAAGGTCGGCGAGCAGGGGCTCACCCTCTCCGGCGGTCAGCGCCAGCGCATCGCCCTCGCCCGCGCCATCCTCACCGACCCCCGGCTGCTGCTCCTCGACGACGCCACCTCCGCCGTGGACGCCCGCGTCGAGCACGAGATCCACGAGGCCCTGCGCTCCGTCATGGCGGGCCGGACCACCCTGCTGATCGCCCACCGCCGCTCCACGCTCGCGCTGGCCGACCGGATCGCCGTACTCGACCGCGGGCGGCTCGCCGACATCGGGACGCACGAGCAGCTGGAGAGCCGGTCCGCGCTCTACCGCAGGCTCCTCACCGACCCGGACGCGCTCGGCGCCGCCTCGCCGCGGACCCCGGACGCCCGGGGGATGACCGAGTTCGAGCGCGAGCTCGACCGGGACCTCGAACGCGGCATCGAGCTCGAGGCCGAGATCGACTCGGAGCCCGTCAACGCCAAGCGCCGGGTCGCCGGCGGGGTCACCCCCGAGCTCTGGCGCCGCCAGGACGAGCCCGACGGCACGGCCGCCCCCGCTCCCGGCGCCGCGCCCGCTCCCGCCCCCGCTCCCGGCGCCGCGCCCGCTCCCGGCGCCGCCCCCGCCGCCGCGGGTGGCGCGCCCGGAGCCGGGCATTCCATGGCCGGGTCCGTCTCCGGCATGCCCGCCACCCCCGAACTGCTCGCGCAGGTGGCCGCGCTGCCGCCCGCCGACGACGTGCCCGAGGTGGACGAGACCCGCGCCGCGGCCGCCGAGGAGAGCTACGGCCTGCGCCGCCTGCTCCGCGGGTTCTGGGCGCCGCTCGCCGTCAGCCTCGGCCTCGTCGCCGCGGACGCGGGGGCCGGACTGCTGCTGCCGATCCTGATCCGGCACGGCATCGACCAGGGCGTGGAGCAGGCCGTGCTCGGCGCCGTCTGGGTGGCCGCCGGGCTCGCCCTCGCCCTCGTCGTCGCGCAGTGGGCCGCGCAGTTCGCCGAGACCCGCATGACGGGCCGTACCGGCGAGCGCGTGCTGTACGCACTGCGCGTCAAGATCTTCGCCCAGCTCCAGCGACTCGGCCTCGACTACTACGAGCGCGAGCTGACCGGCAAGATCATGACCCGGATGACCACCGACGTGGACTCGCTGAGCTCCTTCCTGCAGACCGGGCTCGTCACCGCCGTCGTCTCCGTCTTCACCTTCTTCGGCATCCTGATCGCGCTCCTCGTCCTGGACGTCGAGCTCGCGCTGATCGTCTTCGCGACCCTGCCCGTCCTGGTCTTCGGCACGATCGTGTTCCGCCGCAGGTCCGTCGCCGCCTACGAGCTCGCCCGCGACCGGGTCAGCCTGGTCAACGCCGACCTCCAGGAGTCCGTCTCGGGCCTGCGCATCGTCCAGGCCTTCCGCCGCGAGGGCTCGGGCGCCAAGCGCTTCGCCGAGCGCAGCCACTCGTACCGCGAGGCCCGGGTCCGCGGCCAGTGGCTGATATCCGTCTACTTCCCCTTCGTGCAGCTGCTGTCCTCGGGCGCCGCGGCCGCCGTGCTGATCGTCGGCGCGGGCCGGGTGGAGGCCGGGACGCTCACCACCGGCGCGCTGGTCGCGTACCTGCTCTACATCGACCTGTTCTTCGCGCCCGTCCAGCAGCTCTCCCAGGTATTCGACGGCTACCAGCAGGCCACGGTCGCCCTCGGCCGCATCCAGGGGCTGCTGCGCGAGCCCACCACCACCCCGCTGCCCGAGCGGCCGCGGGCGGTGGAATCGCTGGGCGGGGAGATCGCCTTCGAGAACGTCCGCTTCCAGTACGGGACGGCCGAGGAGCGCGGCGAGAAGGCCGAGGCCCTGGCCGGTATCAGCCTGCGGATACCCGCCGGGCAGACCGTCGCCTTCGTCGGCGAGACCGGAGCCGGAAAGTCCACGCTGGTCAAGATGGTGGCCCGGTTCTACGATCCGACCTCCGGCCGGGTCACCGCCGACGGCGCCGACCTGCGCGAGCTGGACCTGACGGCGTACCGCCACCGCCTGGGCGTCGTTCCCCAGGAGGCCTACCTCTTCCCGGGGACGGTCCGTGACGCCATCGCCTACGGGCTCCCCGGCGCGAGCGACGCCGAGGTGGAGGCCGCCGCCCGCGCGGTCGGCGCCCACGACATGATCGCCACCCTCGACGGCGGCTACCTGCACACCGTCGCCGAGCGCGGCCGCAACCTCTCCGCGGGCCAGCGCCAGCTGATCGCACTGGCCCGGGCCGAGCTCGTCGACCCGGACGTGCTGCTGCTCGACGAGGCCACCGCCGCCCTCGACCTGGCCACCGAGGCCCAGGTCAACCAGGCGACGGACCGGCTCGCGGGCAAGCGCACGACCCTGGTGGTCGCGCACCGGCTGACCACCGCGGCGCGCGCCGACCGGGTCGTGGTCATGGACCGCGGCCGGGTCGTGGAGGACGGCACCCACACCGAACTCCTGGCGCGCGGCGGCCGGTACGCCGAACTGTGGCGCGCCTTCGTCGGCGAGGACGAGCGCGCCGCGGCCTGAACGGACCGCCTGTCGGAGGACGCCCCGGGATCAGAACTCGCCGAAGAGCAGGTTCCCCGGGGCGTCCTCGTCGGTGCCGGTGTAGTACTCGCGTACCGCGGCGAGCAGTTCGTCGACGCTGAGGCAGCCGTCCCCGTTCGCGTCGATGCGGCGGAAGAGCGCCTCGGTGTCGGCGGGGCTCAGCCGCGTGTCGAAGGCCTCCTGCGCCCGGTGGAACTCCTGTGGACTGATGAGCCCGTCGCCGTCGGTGTCGACGATCGTCAGGATCGCGCTCATCATCGGGCGGAACGAGCGGTCGTAGGCGGGCCCGCCCTGTGCGTACAGGCGGGTCATGCCCTGCTTGTACTCCTCGGGCGTGACCTTGCCGTCCCGGTCGATGTCCAGCTCGGTGAACAGGTCCTGCCAGAAGTCGGCCAGCCCGCCCATCACCAGCTCCGCCCTGGGCGAGCCGGCCGGCTCCGCGAGGGCCGTCAGCAGCCGGGAACCGAGCGCGATGATGTCGTCGGCGTCGATCACGCCGCTCCTGTCGGCGTCCAGGTGCGTGAAGGCGCGCGCCAGCTTGCGGTCGAGCAGGTCGTTCGTCATCTCATGGCCTTTCACGGCTGCAGCCCCGGCTGCGGTCACGGCGAGCGGGGTGTGGGTCACCTAGCGTAATCGCCGTCCTGGGGGTGAACTCCCGCTGCTGCGCCGGGGGGTGGCGGATGCACCCGTACGAGGGAGGCGGCCCGGTGTGGCTGCCCGGTGCCGGCGGGCCGGACCCTTGCGCGCGGCAACCATCCGAGGGGTTCGGGCGTCGTACGTGCGTGCGTGCACTGTACGTACGGCCGATCGGGGGACAGGGTGTTGCAGGGATGGAGGAGGCGCGGCCGCCGGGTCGCGTCCCTGGGGGTGTTCACGGCGGCGCTGTGGCTCTCGGTGGGCGGGCTGTGCACGTCGTCGGCGGCGCAGGCCGCGACCGAGGGCTGCGGGGGGCGGCTGACCCGGACGGTGGCGTTCGAGACGGGTGAGGTGCGGGTCTACAAGAGCCGTAACCAGGCTTGCGCGATGACCGTGGCGCGGGTCTCCGGCGAGCGGCGCCGGATGGCGGTGAGCATTCAGCCGCGCGGCGGTGCCCCGGTGCGTGACGCCGGGCGATTCACCCGATATGCCGGGCCTGTCACTGTGGGGGCGATCAACCGCTGCGTGTATGTAAAGGGGGGCGTGGGGGCCGGATCTGCGGATTCCGGCTGGATCCTGTGCTGACGGACAGGCCCAACTGGGTCTGGTCAGTGGTGCGTTGACCCGGCTAGGTTCACGGCGACCGAAGTGAACTCAAGGGGAGGGTGAATGCGCAAGACGCTCGGATGGCTGCTGTCGCTCGTGGTGCTCATCGGCACCATGGGGGCGGCCGGCTCCACGGCGCAAGCGGCCGCAGCCGCGCAGCCCGCGGCCGCCACGGACATCAAGGACCAGATCCTCGGCATTCCCGGGATGAGCCTGATCGAGGAGAAGCCGTACCCCGGCTACCGCTTCTTCGTACTGAACTACGAGCAGCCGGTGGACCACCGGCAGCCGTGGAAGGGCACCTTCAAGCAGCGCCTGACCCTGTTGCACAAGGACGTCTCGCGGCCGTCGGTGTTCTTCACCTCCGGCTACAACGTCAACACCAACCCGCGCCGCAGTGAGCCGACGACCATCGTCGACGGCAACCAGGTGTCCATGGAGTATCGATTCTTCACTCCCTCCCGGCCCGACCCGGCCAACTGGTCCAACCTGGACATCTGGCAGGCCGCCAGTGACCAGCACCGCATCTTCACCGCCCTGAAGAAGATCTACAAGAAGAACTGGCTGGCCACGGGCGGCAGCAAGGGCGGCATGACGGCGACGTACTACGAGCGCTTCTACCCGCGCGACATGGACGGTGTCGTCGCGTACGTCGCGCCCAACGACGTCGTCAACAACGAGGACTCGGCCTACGACCGGTTCTTCGCCAAGGTCGGCACCAAGGAGTGCCGCGACAAGCTGAACGCCGTCCAGCGCGAGGCACTGGTGCGCCGCGAGCCGCTGGAGGCCAAGTACGCGGTCGCCGCCGCCGAGAACGGCTGGACCTTCACCACCGTCGGCGACCTCGACAAGGCCTACGAGGCCGTCGTGCTCGACTACGTGTGGGCCTTCTGGCAGTACAGCCTGCTCGCCGACTGCGCCTCCGTCCCGGCCGCCGCCACCGCGAGCGACCAGCAGATCTGGGACACCATCGACGCGATCTCCGGCTTCTCGGCCTACGCCGACCAGGGACTGGAGACGTACACGCCGTACTACTACCAGGCGGGTACGCAGCTCGGCTCCCCGGACATCAAGCAGCCGCACCTGAAGGGCCTGAGCCGCTACGGCTACCAGCCGCCGCGCAACTTCGTGCCCCGCGACATCCCCATGGCCTTCCAGCCGGGGGCGATGGCGGACGTGGACAGGTGGGTGCGCGACAACGCCCACCAGATGCTCTTCGTGTACGGCCAGAACGACCCGTGGGGCGCCGAGCCGTTCCGCCTCGGCTACAACGTGCGCGACAGCTACGTGATGATCGCGCCGGGTGCCAACCACGGGGCGAACGTCGCCAAGCTGATGGACGGCGAGAAGGCGCTCGCCACCGCGAAGATCCTGCAGTGGGCCGGGGTGGCCCCGGCCGCCGCGCTCGCCGACGCGGGGAAGGCGGCGCCGCTGGCGGCGCCGGACGCGCAGCTCGACCAGCGTGACCCGGAGCGCGAGCCGCAGCTGCGGCCGTAATGCTCCGCCGGGCCACGGGCCGGGCGTACGACTAGTACGTCAGCCCGTGGCCCAGCAGGTAGCGGCCCGGGACCGGGACGGGCAGGCGGCCGGCGGGCCGCAGCGCCCCGGTGAGCACCCGGGCCGCCGCCCGCATCTCCACGTCCGTCCAGGAGTACGTCGCCAGTTCCGCCGCGCAGGCCGGCAGCCGGGCCGGGTCGTACGGGTTGCGGACCGCCAGCGAGACGACCGGGACGCCGGAGGCGATCAGCTCCGCCACCAGCGTGCGCTGCGGACTCTCGCCCTCCGGGACGTTGTACGTGCACACCAGCACCGCCGCGTGACCGGCCGCGGCGGCCACGGCGCGGGCGGGCGGCACCGCTGTGGCCCGGCAGCCCAGGGCGGTCAGCTCCCGGGCCAGTACGGCCGTAGGGGGGCCGGTCGTACCCGTGGGGGAGACCGGGTCCGCCCCGGTGACCAGCAGGCGTGGCCCGGCCGTCGCATCGAACGGCACCAGCCCGCGGGGATTGGCCAGCAGGGTCGTCGTGGCGGCCGCGATCGCGTCGGCGGCGTCGAGATGCTCCTGGACGCCCACGGCGGCGTCCACCTCCCGGACCGTGGTGTACGCCTCGTCGAACAGCCCCCGGCGGGCCTTCAGTTCCAGGATCCGCAGCACCGATTCCTCGATGCGCGCCTCCGTCAGCTCGCCCGACTCCACGGCCGCCCGCACACTGCGGTGCGCGAGGTCCAGGTCCGGCGGGTTCAGCAGCTGGTCGCAGCCCGCCAGCAGGGCCAGCACCGGGACGCGGTCGTCCCCGTACTTCTGGCGGACTCCGGCCATGTCCAGGGCGTCGGTGACCACCACCCCCTCGAAGCCGAGGCGTTCGCGCAGCAGACCGGTGACGATCGGCCGGGAGAGGGTCGCCGGGTCCCCGGAGGGATCGAGCGCGGGGAAGACGATGTGCGCCGTCATGACGGCGTCCACGCCCGCCTCCACCGCGGCCCGGAAGGGCGGCTCGTCCAGCTCCTCCCAGGCGGCCCGGGTGTGCCGCATCACCGGCAGCCCGACATGGCTGTCCGTCTCGGTGTCCCCGTGGCCCGGGAAGTGCTTGGCGGTGGCGGCGACCCCGGCCCCCTGGTAGCCGCGGACCTGGGCGGCGACGAGCTCCGCCACGGCGTGCGGGTCGGAGCCGAAGGACCGTACGCCGATCACCGGATTGGCCGGGTTGACGTTCACATCGGCCACCGGCGCGTAGTCCTGCCGGATGCCCATGGCGGCCAGCTCGGAGCCCGCGATGCGCGCCGCCCGCAGGGCGTGGGCGGTGGAGCCTGCCGCACCGAGCGCCATCGCCCCCGGGAGCAGGGTCGCGGGCTTGCCGATCCGGGCGACGGCGCCGTGCTCCTGGTCGGTGGAGAGCAGCAGGGGGATCCGGGCACCGGTGGTGAGGGCGGCCTGCTGGAGGCCGACCGAGAGCGCGGCGATCTGCTGCGGGCCGCGGGTGTTGTGGGCCCAGGCGAAGTAGATGATCCCGCCGAGGTGGTAGCGGGAGACCAGCTCGGCGGCGGTGCGCACCCCGAACGCCGCCAGGTTCTGCTCGGCGTCCGCCGGAGCGGGGTCGGTCGCCGAATGCCCGTAGGCCCGTGAGACGAAGAGCTGCCCGACCTTCTCGTCGAGGCTCATCCGGTCCACGAGGGCGCGCAGCCGCGCCCGGCCGGGGCGGCGGCCGGGCGGCCGTGAGTCGTCGGGGGCGTGGTGGGAGCCCGCCGCGGCCGAAGCCGCCCCGGCGGCCGTGACGGCGACCATGGCGGCTGCGGCGAGCAGATTCCGGCGCGAGGCGTGGTTCGGCACGCGCCGGACCCTACTGCCGGGGTACGCCCGGGGGGTGACGGACACTCGGAAGGTCCCCCGGACGAGGCCCCGGGCCGACACTGCCTACGCCTCCTGCCGGTCCGCCCAGTGCTCCTGCAGGCTCCGCACGGCCTCGGTGATCGCGGGGCGCCGGGCGGCCCCGGTCCGCCACAGGGCGTACAGCCTGCGTACGGGGCCCGGCTCCAGCGGCACGGCCACGGCCCCCGGAGGCAGCGCGCCGGTGCCCAGCCGGGGGACGACGGCCACCCCGAGCCCGGCCGCGACCAGGGCGACGATGGTGTGGTTCTCCTCCGCGACATGTGCGATGTCGGGCTCGAACCCGGCGGTGCGCAGGGTCCGTACCAGCCAGTCGTGGCAGACCCGGCCGGGCGGCTGGCAGACCCAGCGCTCGCCGCCGAGGTCGGAGCGCCGGATGACCCGGCGCGCGGTGAAGGGGTGCCCGGCCGGTACGACCAGGTCGCAGAGGTCGTCCCCGATCACCGCCTGCTCGATCCCCTCCGGCGCGGGCAGCGGGGCGATGTCCCAGTCGTGGGCCACCGCGAGATCGGTGACCCCCCGGGCCACCAGTTCCACGGACAGGTGCGGGTCCACCTCGGTGAGCCGGACGTCCAGCGCCGGATGCCGGCGGGCCAGGTCGGCCAGCACCTGCGGCAGCAGCCCGCGCGCCGCCGAGGCGAACGCGGCCACCGTCAGCAGCCCGCTGGGCTGCCCGCGCCGCTCCTCCAGGGTGGTCTCGGTGCGCTCCACGATCGCCAGCAACTCCTGGGCGGCGTCGGCCAGATGGCGGGCCTCCTCGGTGAGCGCGACCCCGCGTCCGCGCCGCTCCAGCAGGGTGGTGCGGGTCTCCCGTTCCAGCTTGGAGATCTGCTGGGAGACCGCCGAGGGGGTGTAGCCGAGGGCGGCCGCCGCCCCCGCGACCGAGCCGTGGACGGAGACGGCGTGCAGGGCGCGCAGCCGGGCGAGATCGAGCATGCCTCCATCGTGGCACTGCGGGTACCCGTAAGCAATGCTTCATCCATCCCGGGAAGACATCCGCGCTGGTGCTACATGGTGGGGCAGCCGATGCTCGAAGCATGCGTCCCGTACACACCGCCCTCGCCGTGCTCGTCGCCGCCGTCT